>DASXAN010000095.1:0-3517 GCA_036406755.1 Gemmataceae bacterium | reverse complement strand
CGAAATCGGCCGGCCGGTCGGCGACGAGCGATAGCAACTGGCCGGCGTTGGACGTGGTACGGCGGTCCTCGGTCGGCGAGGCGGAGCGGACGATGACCGGATAATCGGAAATCGGCTCGCGCTCATCACCCGGCCGAACCGACAGCGCCTCCGCCCACCACGTCGCCGGCACCCGCAGGCCGGCCGCGGCGGCCCGGCGGAGGTTACTCAGCTTCGGCACCGCTTCGTCGCGGAACCGGCTCAACGGCCGCCAGCTCATTGCCCACCGCCTCGACCCACGCCTCGGGGGACTCGACCATCGGGTAGTGGCCCCAGTCGGGGAACACGCGCACCGGCCAGCCGGCCCGCATCGCCACGGGCGTCGCCTCCAATTCGTCCAGACTCACGACCGCGTCTCGCCTGCCCCACCAGACGCGGACCTGATTGCGGGCCGCGGGCCGGTCGGCGAACGCCCGCTCCAGTCGGCGGAGCAGGGCGGGCGTGAGCCAGCGGAAGAAGTCGGCCGCGGCGGTACACCGGTCGTAGCCGGCGAAGAACGCGGCTTGTAACTCCGGCGGCGGCGGCCGCAGGAACTGCTTACGCATGAACCGCCGTTGGAACCAGCGCCGCCGGAAGACGGGACCGATGAGCGGGGCCAGCCCGAGCCGCATCAGCCGCGGGAACCACCGCCGCTCCAGGCCCCACAGGATCGGCGCTTGCAGCAGCAGCGGCACGCCGACCGCCACGCCGCGGGCCCGCAGGCACAAGGCGATCAGCCCGCCGATGCCCGTGCCGTGGAGCAGCGTTTCGCCGTCGGCCTCCGCGACCTGGGGGATCAACGCGTCGAGAAAGTCGTCGAACGTCGCCGCCCGCGGCCGATCCTCGAAGCCGGGATACTCGACTTCGCGGAGTGCGAACGGTGAGCCGGCCCGTGCCAGGGCGGCGCGGGCCGGGGCAAGACGGGCCGCGGCATGGCCGTTGCCGCCGAAGAACACGACCTGTCGCGACATGCGACTGTTGTACGCTCACCGATCGACCCGGCACGCGCTTCGCACCTCTGTCGACTACGGCCGCGAGGCCGGAGATCGTTGATCGCAGCTAGGAGGTCAACCATGGCGAACCGCAAAACCGGGCCGCGGCAGGGCAGCGACCCGACGCACGGGCAGAGCACGAACCGGCCGCATGATCAAACGCCTGACCCGCACCAACCGACGGGCAAAGCGCCGGGTCAGGAGCAGGACCCGAAACACCGTCTCGGCGCGTTCGAGCGGGCCGGCGACCACGCGCGGCAGCAGCAAATGGGCAACAAGGACTGACATGTCTTGCCGCTTGCGGCTATCCGGGCGCCCGCATAGCCGCAAGCGGCAGTCACCGCAGCGTATCCAGCACTTTCAGCCGTGTCGCCGACAGGGCCGGGATCAGCCCGCCGAGCCGGCCCATCACCAGCGTGAAGATCGCCCCGGCCATCAGCACCTGGGCGTCCACCACCAGTCGCAGGATCACCGTCTTGCCGCCGCCGCCGCCGGCCGAGATGACACTCGTCGCCGTGAGCCCGTGGCAGAGCGACCCCAGTGCCAGCCCGAGCGCGCCGCCGGCGATCGCAATCGCCAGCGACTCCAGCAGGAACGACACCAACACCTGCCATCGCTTGAACCCGAGGATGCGCAACACGCCGATGTCCTTGATCCGCTGGGCGACGGCCGCGAACATCGTGTTCATGACGCCGAAGATGCCGCCCAGGGCCATCACCGCCGCGACCCCGACCGCCCCGAACAGGAAGATGCGGTTGTTCTCCGACAGCTTCGCGTAGTACTCCCGCTCCGTCAGGGCGTTCACCTTCGGGTTGCTGAACCGCCGCTTCAGGTGGTCGGCGAAAAGGGCGGCCCGCTCGGCCGCGGCCGCCGGCCCGCCGTCGTCTTCGACCCGCACCAGCAGCGAGGAGTATCCGGACTTGTTGAACATCTTCGACACCCGGTCGTGCTTGGCCCACACCTCCGAGCCGAACGACGTGCCGTCCGACTGGACGATGCCGACCACGACCCACTCCCGGTCGCCCAGGCCGAACGTGTCGCCGAGGGCCAGCGACGGCTTGCCCCGGAGCTTGCCCAACTCCCGGGCAACGCCGGCCCCGAGCACCGCCTCGATCTGGTCCCGCACCCCCGGCTCGGCCCCGGCCGGCGTCCGCACCCCGGCCTCGGAGAACCACTCCCCGGCCGCCAGCGGCAGCCCGTGGACGGCCCCGGCCATTTCCGGGTCGAGCACGCCGCGGACCTGCACGAACTGCCGCCGGTTCGGGTCGCCCTCGATCGGCCGGTTGACGATGCAGTAAATCTCCCGCGACGCCATCGGCTGCTCCCGGCCGTGCAGGGTCGTCCGCTTGACCCGCACCGGTGCCCGCAGCGGCCGGTCGTCCGGGTCGAGCGTGGCCGTCTCCCGCTCGATCATGGCCACGTCGCTGTAGCCGAGGTTGGAGAACACCTCGTCCGTCGCCCCGTCGGCCAGGACCAGCACGTTGCCCGGCTGGCCGCTGTCGGCGGTCAGCGCGTACATGCCGTTGACGAACGCCAATAGCGCGGTGAGCAGCCCGACCACGGCCGTGAACACGACGGCCGTGAGCACGGTAATGCGCCACCGGACGAGCAGGTTCCGCAGGTTGTACGCCAGCGGCACCCGGCCGATGAGCAGCAGGATCGCCAGATCCAGGCCGTAGACGATCAGGACGGCCCAGCCGACCGCCAGCGGGCCGGCCGGCACGCCGGCCCGGACTACGACCTCGGTGGCGAAGACGACCAGGGCGACGAACGCCGCCAGGCCAGCGAGCAGGTTGAACTGCCGGCGGATCAACCCGCGGGCGACGCCGGTGCGGGCGACCGTGTCACTGATGACCGACTCGTCCGGGATGGCAGCGGGGGCGAGCAGGAGCAGCGCCGACAGCGGCAGCAGGGAAACGACGACGAGGCCCTCGATGACATAAAGTGCTCCGATGATCCGGCCGACGAACCGGACGGGCGCCAGGGCGGCCCGGACGAGCCGGCCGGCCAGGCTCGGGCGGGCCAGCGGCTCATCGGCCGGTGCGACGACGGTTCGGACGGGCGGCGGCTTCAGCAGTGCGGTCACGGCGGTCCCTCAGGCGATCCGGCTGAACACCTCGGTCACTTTCACCTTCCGCGCCGACCACGCCGGGAAGAAGCTGCCGGCCGCGGCCGCGAACGCCCCGACGGCCGGCCCCCACCAGAGGGCCGCGTCGGCCACCTTGAACTTGCCGAAGAACCCGATCGGCAGGGCGAACCCGCCCATCACCTGGTTGATCAGCCCCCAGGCCGTGGTCGTGGCGATCGCCCCGCTCAGGGCCCCGACCAGCACGGCTTCGCCGACGATCAGCACCAGGATCTGCCACGGGGCGAACCCGAGCACCTTCATGATCGCCAGTTCCTTCTGCCGCTCGCGGACGCCGATGCTGTTGGCAATGGCGACGATCAGCACGATCACGGCCACGATCAGCGGGGCCATCAGCCACCGCATCCCCCAGAGGATGTCC
>DASXAN010000094.1:0-2723 GCA_036406755.1 Gemmataceae bacterium | reverse complement strand
TCGAACGAGAGCGTCGGCGTGATCAGGCCGAGCCGGCGGTCCATTTCCGCCTGCGTCAGCCGGCCCTTCTGCACCGATGCGGCGTAGTTCTTGCGGATGGTCGCCAGGCCGCGGTCGAGGGCGTCCTGCGCGACCTCCTTGAGCACGACCGGGATGCCCGCGTTGGCGTACACCGAGGCGATACCGCCGCCCATCGTGCCGGCCCCGACCACGGCCGCCCGGCGGATCGGCACCGTCGGCGTATCCTTGCCAATGCCGGGGACTTTGCCGACCTCGCGCTCGCTGAAGAAGACATGGATCAGCGCCTTCGACTGGTCGGACTGTAGGCACTCGGCGAACAGCTTCGCTTCGAGCTTTAGCCCCTCGGCGAACGGCAACCGGGCCGCGGCTTCCACCGCCTCGACCGCCTTCATCGGGGCTAGCAGGTGCGGGGCGCGCTTGCGGACCTCCCCGCGGACGAAGGCCAGGATGGGGGCATTGGCCTCCGGTGTGCCGAGCTTGTTGGTCAAGTCGCGGGTGCGGCGGGGCGTGGCCGTGCGAGCGAATCGGACCGCCTCCGCCAGCAAGTCGCCGTCCAGAACCCGATCGACGATGCCGGACTTCTGTGCATCGGCCGCGCTGACCGGTTTTCCACCCGCGCACATCTCGGCGGCCTTGGCGACACCCACCAACCGTGGCAGTCGCTGCGTGCCGCCGGCACCGGGAATCAGGCCGAGCATGACCTCCGGCTGGCCGAGCTGGGCGGTCGATGCGGCGAGGCGGTAGTGGCAGGCCATCGCCAGTTCCAAGCCGCCGCCAAGGCAGGTGCCGTTGATCGCGGCGACGACCGGTTTCGGCGACTCCTCGATCGCGTTCAGAAGCGGGTTGAACACGTCGCCGGTCGGCGATCCGCCGGACCGGAGCTTGTCAAACTCCTTGATGTCCGCCCCGCCGCAGAACGCCTTGCCGGCCCCCGTCACGACGATGCCGCGGACGGCGGCGTCGGCGAGGAACTCGTCGAGCCCGGCCCGGATGCCGGCAAGGACGCCCGGGCCGATGGCGTTGACCGGCGGGTTGTTCAGCGTGATGACGCCGATATCGCCGTCGCGGGACAGGGTGACGGGGTCGCTCATGGTCAGTCCTCCGGGCCGCCCCAACCGTGGGGGTCGTAATCGGTCTCGTGCCGGCTCAGCTCGCGGATCAGCGGCCGCCACTGGAAGGTCCACCGGCCCGGCTGCGTCAGCACCGCCTTCGCCTGCCGGGCCGCGGCCGCCGGAATGGCCCGCACCGGGTGGCCGGTCGCCAGCGCCCGCAGATTAACGGCGCACGTCCGCTCCAGATCGAGCATGTCGATCAGCGCCTGCTCAACCGTGGCGGCGCAGGTCAGGAGGCCGTGGTTGGCGAGGATCAGCGCCCGCTTTTTCCCCAGGGCCGCGACGAGGCCGCGGGATTGGGCCGGGTCGATGACGATGCCGTCGTACTCGGAGTAGACGGCGTGGTCCTCGAAGAACGAGCAGCCGGTCTGGTCGAGCGGGTCGAGCGGCAGGCCCAGGGCGGCGTAGGCGCAGCCGGCCGGCGGGTGGGTATGGACGGCGCAATTGATGTCCGGCCGAGCCTGATGGATCGCCCCGTGGATGCAGAAGGCGGCGTAGTTGATGAGCGGCCCGCCGGCGACGATCTCGCCGCGGCCGTTGACGAGGACAAGGTTGGCGGCGGTGACCTCGCTGAAGTGCAGGCCGAACGGGTTGACCCAGAAGTAGTCCGGGGCGCCGGGCACGCGGAGGCTGATGTGCCCGGCCGTGCCGGCGTCCAGGCCGGCCCGGGCGATGAGGCGGAACGCGGCGGCCAGCTTGACCCGCTGGCCGCGGGCCTCGAGCGTGTCGGCCAGCTCCCGCGCCCGCCGCGACTCGGCGTCGTCCGCGGCGGTCGCCGCCTGGCTGATCCGGGCCGGGTCGAAGGGCTTCATGGCGACCTCCCTATCACTGGCACAGCTCGAACAGCCCCGCCGCCCCTTGGCCGCCGCCGACGCACATGGTCACGACACCGTACCGCACCTGCCGCCGCCGCATCTCGTTGGCCAGCGCGCCGACCAGGCGGGTGCCGGTCATGCCGTACGGGTGCCCCAGCGAAATCGAGCCGCCGTTAACGTTCAGCTTCGCCTGGTCGATCCCGAGCCGGTCGCGGCAGTAGACGACCTGCACGGCGAACGCCTCGTTCAGCTCCCATAGGCCGATGTCGTTGACCGTCAGGCCGTGCCGCGCCAACAGCTTCGGCACGGCGAACACCGGGCCGATGCCCATCTCGTCCGGCGCGCACCCGGCGACGGCGAACCCGCGGAACGCCACACTCGGCTTCAGCCCGAGGGCGGTCGCACGGCCGCGTTCCATGAGCAGGGCGGCCGCTGCCCCGTCAGCGAGTTGCGAGGCATTGCCGGCCGTCACCGTGCCCTGGCCGCTGGTCTGGTCGAAGTACGGCTTCAGCGACCGCAGGCCCTCCAGCGTCGTGTCTGGCCGGTTGCACTCGTCGCGCTCGAACAGTACGTCTTCCTTGCCGACGACTGCCCCGGACTGCTTGTCGAGGACGGCCCGGGTCACGCGGATGGGGGCAATCTCCTGAGCCAAACAGCCCTCCGCCTGGGCGCGGGCGGTCCGCTGCTGGCTGGCCAGGGCGTACTCGTCCTGCGCCTCGCGGCTCACCTTGTACCGCTTGGCCACGACTTCCGCCGTCTCGCCCATGACCATGTA
>DASXAN010000093.1:0-2278 GCA_036406755.1 Gemmataceae bacterium | reverse complement strand
TCAACTCCAGCTTCGCCCGCCCCGAGTGCCGCTCATCAGGACCGGCGACGGCGGTCAGCCTCGTCGGTACGACGAGCGACGCCCGGTCGCCGCGGGTGAAGAACGGCTTCCGCATCCCCTTGATCTTTAGCTCCTCCCATGCCAACCCCTCCGCGGCCAGCACCCGCCGCGCGGCGCCGGCCCACGCCGCGTCAGCGTCGAACGGCGACCGGGCGGCCGGCAGCGGGATGTGCAGCCCCAGCAGTGCGGACCGCTGGTCGTCGTCCAGTCGCACCGGCACCGGCAGGTCGCCGAGTCGCGTCGGCAACGGTCGCAATTGCTCGGCCGGCACGACCTCGGCCAGCAACTCGGCGAGAACCCGGTTCCACAGGTGGCTCTGGTACGCCGACAGGTACAGCCCCTGCAACTCTGGCCGCAGTCGGGCCAACGCCCCGCGGAAGTCGGCCGGGTGGTGAACGAGATAATCGACGAGGCTGCGGGCGTGGCTCCGCGGCAGCCGGTCCTTGCACTCCGGCCACCGGCCCCAACAATCGAGGAGAGTTGCCTTGATCCGCTTCTCCTCGGCCGGGTCGAACTCGTAGGGGGCCGTCAGGGCGAGCTTCAGCGCCTCCTCGAACCGGCCCTGCACCATCAACTTGGCGACGAATTCCGTCCCGCCGGCGACGGAGCCAAACCGCTGGTCATCGAAGTAGTTCGGCACTCCGTCGCGGCCGACAACTGTCGCCTGAGAGGCCGCGCGCTCGGCGTGCTCGGCGGATAGGTCGCGGAGGGTAATGCGGAACCGGTTGGCCCGGATATCGCGCGAAGTGTAGGGGGCCGCGACCTGACCGAGATAGCTGAGCGTGACGGCGTGGTGCTTGAGTCCGCGGCGGGGGCCGTGGTGAATGGTCAGGTACTGGATGGTGTCGGCGTGGCGGTCCTTGAGGCCGCCGTAGTTGAGCCGGTGCGGGGCAATCTGCCAGCGGCGGCGGATTGCGGCCAGGGCGTCCGGCGTCGTCCAGCCGCGCTTTTCGAGTCTGTAGAACGCGAAGGTGCCGCGGTCGCCGGGGGTGACGTCAGTCAGCTCCTCGACGCGGAAGTCGTCCGGCTGTTGTTTGACCTTCATGACGCGCGGGAGGTGGGATCGGCGCGCAAAAAAAGAGATCGGAAGATCGCCTGACTCGAAGCCGTCGCCCAATCAGCTTTGAGTCCCGGTGCGTCTTCCGACCTCAGTGGAGATGATACCCATCCCGACCCCAAAAAGGCAAGAGCCCATCCAAGTTTTTTTCGATTATTCCGCAACTGCCGGCTGCGCTGGGCGTAACGTCGTGCGCTCTCCCGTCACTGGCAGCGGGGCGGCCGGTTCCGCGGGGGCGAGGTCCCTCAGACTGGCGACCGGCTTGAGGAAGTCCCAGGCATCCCGGGGCTCGTCCCGACGTGCGGTGATGGGCCGTGGCGTCGGCGAGTCGTCCGGGACCGGTGCCGCCGGCGGCAGTTCCGGCCGGGGCAGGGTGCCGGCGATGCTGGCCAACGTCCGCGCCAAATGTTCAACGGTCAGCGGGTGGGCGGTGATGTTGGTCGGGAAGCTCTCGGGAATCTCCACGTCCATGCCGGCGGAGGCGCGGTTGGCGAACAATAGCGGCTGTCCGTGGATCTGCATCACCTGCTGCACGTTCGTCGGCCGCTCGGTCGGGGCGGCAGACCACCAATATGGGTCCACGGACGCCAACAGCGTGATCGGGATGTTGTAGTGGGCGACCGATTCGGCCAGGGACACGGCATAGTCGGCCCCGAGCGAGAAACCGACCAGGACGAACCGGGCGTCCGGCTCCTCCAGGGCGAGACGGTGCATCTCACGGGCGAAGTAGCTGTCGTGGAAGGCTTGCCCGTTGTACACCCTGTTGAACCCGGCCCGAATCAACGCGGCCCGGAAGTCGGCAACGCGGTCGAGGTCGAACGGGTCGAGGCCGGACATAAGGAAGACGTACACCTTGCCGCGGCAGGCGCACGGGACGTCCGCGCACTCGGCGGTACACTCCGGCGGCAGGTCGATCGGCTTCGGGAACGACATGCAGCCGGCGCCGCAGGCCAGGGCCAGCGCGCCGAGCACGCCCCACCACCGCCGCTGGTGTCGCGCCATGTCCGCCCCCCGTGCAACCGGTGTTGTCGGCAATGCCGCTCCAACCGGTGTTTTCGGCAGACTCGCGGGCGGGGCTGAACGCGGAGGCGGAGGGCGATGCCCGATCCGTGGTAAGTGGGGGAAGGGTTGCCGATCGGGAAGGGAGGTCTTCGTTTCGCC
>DASXAN010000092.1:0-6194 GCA_036406755.1 Gemmataceae bacterium | reverse complement strand
GATGTACCCCCGCTCGTTGAGCCCCTCGTCCACCGCCGCCAGGTAGATCGCCACGTCCGGGTGCATCCCCCGCAACAGCTGCACCCCCTCCGGGGCCGCGATCAGTCCGAGGTACTGAATCCGCTTCAGCCCCCACCGCTTCAACACGTCCACCGCCGCCACCGCCGACCCGCCGGTGGCCAGCATCGGGTCCAGCACCATCGCCCGCTCGATCGTCGGCTTCGGCGGCAGCTTGTTGTAGTACGTCACCGGCTTGAGCGTTTGGTGGTCCCGGTACAGCCCCAGGTGCCAGACCTGGGCCGTCGGCAACAGGTCCAGCACCGCCTGGGCCATGCCCAGCCCGGCCCGCAGGATCGGCAGCAGGCCGACCGCCTCCGCCACCCGCTCACCGACGTAGTCGCCGAGCGGCGTCGGCACTGTCACCGGCTCGACCCGCAGGTCGCCGGCCGCCTCGAAGAACAGCAGTTGCGCCAGCTCCCGGACCAGCGTGCGGAACGCGGCCGGATCGGTCTTGGTGTCCCGCAGCTGCGTCTGCTTGTGCCGCACCAGCGGGTGCCGGGAGACGTGAACGCCGGTCATGCGTCACTCCGGTCGGGTCAGGAGCCGGGCGTCGAACGGCACCGGCAACAGGTCGCTGAGCCTGTACCGGCCCGTCTCCTTGAGCAGGTTGCCGAGGATTACGTCCAGGTCGCCGCCGTACTCCCAGAGCAGCTGCCGGCAGGCCCCGCACGGCGGCGTCGGCTCGTCCGTCTTGGCGACGACGGCCACGTGGGTGAACCGCCGGTGGCCCTCCGAGAGCGCCTTGAACAGGGCGACCCGCTCGGCGCAGACGGTCAGGCCGTAGGTGGCGTTCTCGACGTTGCAGCCGGTGACCACCAGGCCGTCGGCCGTCCGCAGCGCCGCCCCGACCTGGAAGTTGGAGAACGGGGCGACGGCGAACTCGCGGGCCCGGCTGGCGGCGGCGAGCAGTTCGGCGGCGAGGTCGGGCACGGGACGGCTCCGGTCATGGGGTGTTGACGGGCACCAGCGTGCCGGCGACCGCGGCATTAATAATGGTGACGAGGAACCCGCCGAATAGCGCGCGGATGCCGAGCTTGGCCAGGTCGTGCCGCCGGTCCGGGGCGATGCCGCCGATGCCGCCGATCTGGATGCCGATCGACGAGAAGTTGGCGAACCCGGTCAGGGCGAATGTCGTCAGCATGAACGTCCGCGGGCTGAGCAACCCCTTGAACGCCGGGTCCTTGGTCAGGGTGATGTAGGCGACGTGCTCGTTGGCCACCAACTTGGTGCCGAGCAGCGACCCGACCTTGTGCGTCTCGGCCGGGTCTACGCCGATCAGGTAGGCGACGGGCGCGAACAGTTGGCCGAAGATCCATTCGAGGGACATGTGCTCCGGCAACACCCACGCCGACGGCCACCACGACCGACCCATGACCCAGGCCGTGTCGAGCAGGCCGAGCAGGCCGTTGACCAGGGCGATGAACGCCAGGAAGGCGATGAGCATGGCGGCCACGTTCAGCGCCAGCCGCAGGCCGTCGGACGCGCCGGCGGCGGCGGCGTCGATGGCGTTGACGTAGGCCTTCTCGACCACCGGCGGCCGGGCGTCGCCGGCCGTCTCCGGGCGGCCCGTCTCCGGCAGGAGCAGCTTCGTCAGGTACAGGCTGCACGGGCAGGCCATGACGACCGTGGTGAGGATGGCCACCGGCTCGGCCCCGTACAGGATGTACACGACCATGATGCTGCCGGAGACGTGGGCCATGCCGCTGACCATCAGCGACAACAGCTCCGACCGCGTCATCCGCGCCACGAACGGCTTGACGATCAGCGGGGCCTCCGTCTGGCCCATGAACACGCTCGCCGAGACCGACAGCGACTCCGCCCCGCTGGTGCCGAGCAGGTACATCATGATCTTGGCCATGACGCGGACGACCCACTGCAACACGCCGAAGTAATACAGCACCGTGAAGAAGGACGAGATGAAGATGATCGGCGGCAGGACCATGAACGCGAAAATGAAGCCGTTGTTCTTGCCCAGCGCCCGCTCCAGGACCGGCGGGTCGGCGAGCGGGCCGAAGACGAATTTGGCCCCGTCGTTGGCGTAGTCCAGCAGCTTGGTCGCCGCGTTCGCCGTCGCCCGGAACGCCTCCCGGACCGGCTCGTTCCGGAGCACGACCCAGGCGAGCAGCACCTGCAGGACCACCCCCATGCCGATCGTCCGCCAGTTGACCGCCCGCAGGTTGGTCGAGAAGGCGGCGGCCAGAGTGATGAAGCACAGCGCCCCCAGCCCGGCCTGGGCCCGCGGGCCGGCACTCGGGCCCAGGGATTCGCGGGCGAAGTAGGAGCCGATGCCGATGCCGGCGGCGACGGCCAGGAGGACGGCCCGCCACAGCAGCGGGGTCGGCGGGTGGCGAAGGTCGTGGAGGGCCGCAACCGGGGCGGCCGGCGGGGTGCCCGCGGTGCGGGGCGTGGGGGGGTGCATGTCGGCTCGCGGGTGGTGGTCAAGCGGGGCGCTGTACCCCGGAGCTTACCGGATCGGGGCGGCCGAGAAAAGCGGGCGGGGTGGAGAATTGTCCCGGAATTCGGCCGGGACGGTGTTGCAGCCCGCCGCGGCCACGGTATAGTTACGTCAGAGGGTCGGGCGAGTGTTCCGGCCCCGCAGAAGGGTAGTACGGTTCGCATCGCTATGGCCTGTCTTGGCGCGTCTGCCTCGAGCCTGTCTCGCGCACACCCCCAGGATCGTCAACCCGGCGTCGCGGTCGTACCGCCCTCCGGGCCGCTCGCCGCGGCCTGACGTGTGGTCGTTTGTGTCGCGGGGTGTGGCCCCGCGGGGGTGAGGTGTGTCGAAGAATCTGTACGTCGGGAACCTGCCGTTCAGCACCACGTCGGAAGACCTGGAGCAGCTGTTCGGCCAGCACGGGACCGTGACCCGTGCCCAGGTGATGAGCGACCGGGAAACCGGGCGGTCGCGCGGGTTCGGGTTCGTCGAGATGAGCGACGGGGCCGACGCCGCCATCCAGGCGCTCAACGGTAACCAGTTCCAGGGCCGCGCCCTGACCGTCAACGAGGCCCGGCCCCGCGAGGAGCGGCCCCGTGGGGGTGGCGGGTACGGCGGCGGCGGCGGTGGCGGCGGTCGCGGCCGGGGCGGCTCCGGCGGCGGCGGTGGCGGCTACGGCGGGGGCGGTGGCGGGTACGGCGGCGGCGGCCGCGACCGGTACTAAACCTGACGACAAACCAACCCCGGCCGGTGACCACGTCACCGGCCGGGGCCTTTCCCTCCGCCACCTCCCGCTACCACGTCGCCGCGAACCCGAAGCTGAGCCCGTGCACCCAGAAGTCGGTGTTCCGGTTCAGCTGCGCGGGCACCGCCGGGCCGGCCCCGGCCCCCGACCCGCCGAACACCGGGGCCAGGTTGGTGTTGACGTTCCGGTCGATCTGGTCGCCGGCCCGCATGACGTTGACCCAGTACATGAAGTCGTAGCCGACGTACGTCCGGAAGTGGCACGACCAGTCGTACCACAGCTTGCCGGCGACGTGCGGGACGACGCTGAACCGGTCGGTGTCGTGCTTGCCGATGTTGCTCGACTGGGCGAACAGCCCGCCCGGCGCGAACCCGCCGCCGAAGGTCGGCGGCACCGACGAGATGCCGCGGATCTCCAGCGTCTCGTGGTCGTCGCCCATGGCCACCTTGCCGGTCAGCTCCAGCCCGAACCGGTCCATCTGCACGGCCGCACGGGCGCCGAGTTCGCCGCCGTAGAACCGGTCGGTCGTGCGGAACTCGTCGAACGTCCCGCCGAACGGGGCGGTCACCACGTTCGTGCGGAAGGTGAAGTGCTCGGTCAGCTCGAGGAACTTCACGCCGCCGATCGCGTCGAACCGCCAGGTTTCGCCCTTGCAGATGTTGTGGAGCAGGTCGGCGTCGGCGCCCCACAGGTCGGACGTGTACCGGGCGTCCACCTCGCCCCGCACGGCCAGGCCGCCGAACGGGCCGGCGATGGTGGCGGCGGTTTCGCCGACGATCGCGCCGCCGACGCCGTTGAACGGCACGGTGACGGCCGGCTGGGCCAGCGGCCCGGCCCCGCCGACGAAGTTGGCCGTCTGCGACCGCTGCTGGAGGAGGAAGACGCTGCCCTCGAACCCGACGTCCTGGCAGTTGTCCAGCCACCGCCCGGCGACCAGCCGCACGCCCGAGAACGTGCCCAGGCTCATGGTCTGGTTGCCGAACAGGGTGACGGCGTTCGGGTCGAAGATGCCGCCGGCCGCCGTGGACGACGCCAGGTCCTCCGGTAAGAGGGTGGTGTTAACGAGCGGGACGGGGACCGGACCCGGCCGGACCCACCACATCAGGTATTCCACGGCGCCCCATTGCTGCGGGCCGCGGTACGGGGCCTGGTAGTAGTGGGCCAGGTCGCCGTGGAGGCCCTGGGCGGCCGCCCACGCGGCGACCGGCGTCGGGTGGCCGACGTACGCGGCGTTGGCCGGCGGCAGCGGCGTCGGCGCGGCCGGGGGCGTCGGAGCCGGGGTCGGCGTGGTCGGGGTCGGTGTACTCGGCGTCGTCTGCGGGGTCGTGGCCGGCGGCAGGCCGGGCGGCGGCGGCGGCACGGCGCCGGGCGGCAACGGGGCCGGAGGTGTCGGTGTCGTATTCGCCGGTGGGGGCGGCGGGGGCGGCGGGGCGGTCGTGGGAGGCTGCTGGGCCGCCGCCAGCCCGGCGGCGGTCAGGGCACCGAGGGATGCCAAGCGCAGGACCCGCATGGGAACCTCCGACGAACGGCGCCGGGGGCGGCCCGGCGGAATGACGGCCTCTCCGGTCCGGGCGCATCGGCCGCGGACACCAGTAGGATCGGTGGCCGGGGTCGCCGGGGTTGAGCCGAGCGTGCCGAGCGGGGGGCTTTTTTCGGCGGGGCCGGCGGGACGGGTCGTGCCGGGTGGACGGGGCAAGCTGGGGGGCCGGGGCCGGCCGCCGGCCGCGGCCCGACCGTTACTTCAGCACGAACGGCTGAAGGACGTTGTCCTCGGGCTGGATTTCGACTTCGAGCGGCGTGGAGGCGTCGTCCGTGTATCGCTTCGGAATCAGCCTGGCGTTGCTGCCGCGGGGTTCGCCCTCGTCCCGCGGGCCGATCACCACCTTGTACCGGCCCGGGGCGACGCCGCCGCCCTTCGTGGCGTCGCTGAACGCCGCCACCTCGAAGGAGCCGTCCGGCTTGACGAAGCCCCAACCCTGGTATCGGCCGGCGAGGTCATCACCCGTCGGGCGGAAGGTGACGACCCCGCCGGTGAGTGGCCGGCCGTCGGCGAGGACCACCCTGCCCTTGACCGGAACGGGCTTGGCCACCGGCGGCAGGCTCTTGGCGCAGCCGATCGCCAGCAGCAGGCCGCCGAGGAAACCGCAGGTCGCGATGCGCATGGCTAGACCTCGATCAGTAGTCGGACGCGTTGATCGCCTCGCCGCCCTCCCGGGTCACGAGGGACCGGATCGTGACCGGCGAGATCGACTCCCGCAGGAAGGCGACGTGGCCGTCGCAGAAGACGACGTTAGCCCCGCCCGAGTGGAAGGCGAAGATCTCGTCGTTGGGGCCGCAGTTGTTGGCGCTGGCGTAGTAGCCGCCGGGCGCGCCGGTCGTCCACGGGCAAGTCGCCGGGCCGCCATACGGGGTGGCGTTGTTGTTGATCGCCTGGTACGGCCCGTTCGGCGTGCCCAGCGGGTTGCCGGAGACGCCGAAGGCGTTGTCCTGCTCGGCCCACCGCCAGAACGATCGCAGCGGGCCGGTGCCGGGGGCCGGCGTGGCGCCGGGGTACATCGCAACCGGCTCGGCGTAGGAGGTCTGGAAGTCCTGCGTGCGGCCGCAGTCCTCGGCAAGCAGGATGGTGTTGCTCGACCCGTCGGCGATGCCGATCAGGTTGACGCTGCGGTCCTTGATGTCCAACGCGCCACGGGCCCGGCTCGGCTTCCACCGGTAGCCGCCGGCCGCGTTCGGGGCACCGGTGTAGTTCGGCGGGGCGAGGTCGGTGTAACACGTCGGGCTGTAGTGGCACATGCCATAGCCCCACTGGTCGGCCGGGTCGGTCGGCGAGCTGGGGCACAGGAAGGTTGGGATGACGGTCATGAACGGCGTCTTGCCGTTGGCGTCCACCTTCTGGCCGTTGGCGCTGACGTCGTTGTAAAGCGCGTTCAGATTGATCTGGCGGTACACCGAGTC
>DASXAN010000091.1:0-7211 GCA_036406755.1 Gemmataceae bacterium | reverse complement strand
GGCTGGTCGTCATCCTGCCCGGCGGCGACGGGTCGGCCGACTTCCACCCGTTCGTCAAGCGCATCTTCAAGTACGCCTTGCCGGACGGCTACCTCGCCGCCCAGCCGGTGGCCGTCAAGTGGTCCGGCAGCAAGCAGTACGTTTGGCCGACGGCCAGCCTGAAGGAGCGGAAGGAGCTGAAGTTCACGACCGAGGAGTTCATCGCGGCCGTGGTCGAGGACGTGGGCACGAAGCACGCCCTCGACCGCAAGCGGGTGTTCGTCCTGGGCTGGTCCTCGAGCGGGCCGCCGGCGTATGCGGCGCTGTTGCAAGAGAAGCCGGCGGTGGCCGGGGCGTTCGTGGCCATGTCGGTGTTCAAGCCGGACACGCTACCGCCACTGGACCGGGCGAAGGGCCGGCCGTTCTACCTGTACCACTCGCCGGACGACCGGGTGTGCCCGTACCGCATGGCCAAGCAGGCGGAGAAGGACCTGACGGCGGCCGGGGCGGCCGTGACGCTGGCCGAGTACGACGGCGGCCACGGCTGGCGCGGCGGGCTGTACGACTCGATCCGCACCGGCATCGAGTGGCTGGAGAAGAACGCGGCGAAGTGACGACGGCCGCGACACCCGTCCCGCGGCGCAGACCACCAAATTCAATCCTGACGTGATCGACACAATTCATCGCCGGGATCTTTTTTTGGTTTTGGTCGGAAAACTATTGTGTAGCGGAACGCCTCTCGTATACTCGGCCAGACATGCCCGTCTCACACGCTGATCACCTGAGGCACTGTTCCATGAGCGTGCGTACGTCAGCATTCCGTCCGATCGGGTCATCGTGGGCCGCCGCGGTCGCCGCGGCATTGGTCGGCTTGGCCGGGGCCGCGAACGCCCAGATCACCGGGTTCGGCGGTTCGGCCATGACGGGTTGGACGCCGAACAACAACGCCGGCGCCAACGCGGGTTCGGCCGGCCTGCCGAGCGTCACCGGCGTCGGCACCGTGGCCGACGTGCTGACCCTGACGAACAACAACACCGGCATTTCCGCGAGCTACTGGTTCAACACCCCCCAGAACATCACGAACTTCCTCGAGTCGTTCACCTACCAGCAGACGTCGAACACGCCGAACAACGGGGCGGACGGGATCGCCGCCGCCTGGCAGAACGCGGGCACGACCGCCCTCGGCGCCGGCGGCGGTAGCCGCGGCTTCGGCGGACTCCAGTCGGCCGCGGCCCTCGGGATGAACATCTACGGCGGCAACAGCGGCAGCGGCAGCTCCTTCACCAACGCGACGACGGCCAACACCGGCCTGCCGAACGCCCCCACCCCTGGCGGCGTCAACATCAGCTCCGGCAACCCGATCAACGTCGCGCTGTCCTACCGGCAGGCCGACGGGGCGCTGACGGAAACGATGACGGACACCGTCAGCAGCGCCACCTTCACCCGCGTCTGGCGGGGCGTGAACATCCAGGGCCAGGTGGGCGGGACGACCGCCCTCATCGGCTTCACCGGCGGCACCGGCGGCGTCAACGCCGGCCAGACCGTCACGAACTTCGTCTTCACCCCCGGCGCGGCGCTGGCGACCCCGGTCGCCACGATCACGCCGGTCGCCGCCACCGGCTACAACCAGAACATGATCATCTCGGCCGCCAACGGCAGCGCCAACGTCACCGCGACGATGGACGGCGGCACCGCCCGAACCGGTGACACGTATTACGAAGCCGGCGTCACTCAGTTCAACGCCCCGGCGACCGGGCCCCCGCCGCCCGTGTCCGGCGTGCCCCAGGCCGGCTTGACGATCGGCAGTGCGAACGATGCGAACCACACGTTCGTGCTCCAGCCGAACGGGGCCGGCCAGAACGACGCGGTGATGCTGGATTCGGCCAACACCACCGGCACGCTGACGTTGACAACGCCGGCGCGGTACTCGGCCCTGTCGTTCCTGGTCGCCAACGGCAACGGCGCCAGCAACATCAACGTGACGGTCCACTACGCCGGTGGCGGCACGCAGTCGGCCACCATCAGCTCGCCCGACTGGTTCAACGCCGGCCCGATCGCGATTGACGCCAACGGCCGGTCGGACGTGAACCTGGACGACTTCAACAACATCAACAACGGCCAGCCGCGAATGTTCCAGGAGGACCTGGCCCTGACGAACACGATCAACAACGTGACCAGCATCGACTTCGGCTGGGTCTCGGCCGGGGCCGGCACGAACCGGTCGGGCATCTTCGGCCTGAGCGGCACGGCCGTCCCCGTCCCGGAACCATCCTCGCTGGCGTTCCTTTCGCTGGGGGCGCTGGGCCTGTTGGCCCGCCGCCGTCGCTCGGCCCCTGCGAACTGACGGACTCTTGCTACCGACGGGGGCGGGCCGATCGGCCCGCCCCGTGTCATTTACCACCGCTCGTTCGGCCCCTTGGGTACCGGGATGCTCGGCGCCGCCCCGGCTTGCCAGTCCGGCGGCGGCCCGTTCTCCCGCAGCCGCCCCGCAATCCGGTCGAACGTCGCCAGCGAATCGAGCATCACCAGGGTCTGCTGCACCTCCCGGCCCGGCTTGAGCACCCGGCAGTACCAGTTCGCCACCTTGCGGAATTGCAGGCATCCGAAGCGCTCGCCCCGCAGGTCGCACAGCCGCCGCAGGTGCGTCGCCATGAAGTCCAGCCGCTCGAAGTACGTCGGCGGCGGCCCCGGGTCGCCCGTCGCCTCCCACCGCTGGAGCTGCGTGAAGAACCACGGGTTCAACAGGGCGCCGCGGCCGATGGCGATGGCATGGCAGCCGGTGACCTCGAACATCCGCACGGCGTCGGCCAGCGTCCGCACGTCCCCGTTGCCGACGATCGGAATGCGGTCCACGGCCTCGACCACCGCCCGGATGCCGTCCAGGTTGACGGTGCCGCCGAACCCCTGGGCCCGCGTCCGGCCGTGAATCGTGACCGCCGCCACCCCGACCCGCTCGAACTCCCGGGCGAACGCCGGGGCCGACATCTGCCGGTCGTCCCACCCCAGCCGCATCTTCACCGTCACCGGCACGTCCACCGCCTCGACCACGGTGCGGACCAAGTCGATCGTCCGGCCGGTCGTGTCGCACATCATCGCCGACCCGCCGCCGCCCTTGACCACTTTGTGCACCGGGCAGCCCATGTTGATGTCGATGTGCTCGACGCCGAGCGAAACCAGGTGTTCGGCCGCGGCCCGCAGGTACTCCGGCTCGGCCCCGTAAATCTGGATGGCGGTCGGCCGGTCGTCGGGGTGGGTGGCGATCAGTTCCAGCGTCTTGGGGCTGCTCTTGAGTAGCGCCCGGGCGTTGACCAGGTCGGACGTGGCCAGGCCGAGGCCGCCGAGCTCGCGGAGCGTGCGGCGGAGGGCGAGGTTGGTGTACCCGGCCAGCGGGGCGAGGAAGTACCGCGACGGCATTACCCGGCCGCGGAGGACGACCGGGCCGGCCGGGACGCAGCGGTTGGACAAAACGACCGGCGGCCGGGTCGGGGTGCCATTCGGGGGCTGATCGAGCTGAAGCTCCATGCCCGTTACGGTAGATCACGCGGCGGCGTCAGGGAAGGGCGAGCGGGCGGGGCGAGCGACCGACCGCCAGCGCGGTGACTGCGTTGGTCGTCGGGCTCGGACGACCGCCGTGGGCTCTGGGTTGCATATATAATTTTGTACACTATACTTGTACGACACCGCGGAAGTCGCGGTGGCCGCGAGTCACTTGGAGACGCATTCCGTGTCGCCGTTCGCCGCATCCGTCGGCGTCATTCATCACCGATGCCTGCGAGCGGCTTCCGCGGATGTCCGAAAATGTCCCAAAATGTCCCATTGAAAAAAGATGTTATTCGTCGACCAGACAGCCGATGCCGACGTAAGATAAGGCTACTCGTCGCGTTAAGACGACGTGTCATCCGACAGCGTGACCGACCGACGGGACATCCGTGGTCGGCGACCGCGGTTCGCCCTCGCCCTTGACGCCCCCCGCCCCACGTCAGGACAATTCACTGGTCCGCTGACGACCCCGGAGACCGACCGACATGACGTCCCGTGCCGCCGTCCTCGTCGCCCTCGCCGGCCTGTTCGCCGCACCGGCCCGGGCTGCGGAGCCGCACTTGGAGTTCGCCCGCGCTCTGCGGGAGAACGGCCTGCCCGACCTCGCCGCTGACTACCTCCAGCGGCTCGACGCCCGCAAGCTCCCGGCCGACGTCGCCGCCCTCGTCCCGCTGGAGGTCGCCCGCGCCCGGCTGGACGTGGCCACGCAAGAGGGTGACGCCGGCAAGCGGGCCAAGCAGTTCGCCGCCGCCCGGGCCGCCTACGAGGCGTTCCTGAAGGCGCACCCGACGCACCCGCGGGCCGCCGAGGCCAAGCTCGACCTGGCCCGCTTGGTGGCCCTGGAAGGCAAGCACCTGCTCGGCCAGGCCCGCCGGCAGGCGTCCAAGTCCGCCCGCAAAGACCTGACCGCCAAGGCGGCCGCCCTCTTCGACGAGGCCGCCACCCAGCTCAAGGGGGCCAGCGCCGAGATCGACAAGCGGCTCGGCCAGCTCGCCGCCGCGGCCAGCGACGCGGAGAAGGCCCAGAAGGCCGACCTGACCCGGGCCAAGTTCCAGGCCCAGCTCGACGAGGCGATCAACCTCATCAACCAGTCCAACGCCCTGGTCGAAACCAAGGACGCCAAGGGCCGGGCCAAGGTCATCGCCGACGCCAGGGCCGTGCTCGTCGCCGTGTCGAAGGCCGGCGACGACAACCCGCTCTCCTGGCAGGCGAAGGTCTGGCTCGGCCGGCTGGCGGAGGAGATCGAGGCCAAGCCGGAGGCCGTCCGCCGCTACACCGAATTGACCAAGGAGCAGTCCCCGGCCGCCGCCGAGGCCGCCCGTACCGCGGCGTTCCTGCTGCTCCGCCTCCAGGCGGAGGACGAGCGGGTGCCGGACCGGGCCGGCCACGTCCGCCAGGTCGTCAACGGCTGCGAGGACTGGCTGAAGAAGTACCGCACGGCGGTGAACACGCCGGAGGGCCAGGGCGTCCGCTACGTCCTGGCGACGCTCCTGGAGGAGCAGGCCCGGCCCGGGATCGTCCGCCCGCAGTCGCCGCCGGACGCCCCGCCGCGGGTCGGCGGCGCCTCCCGCCAACTGCTCGTGCGGGCCGAGCGGCTCTACAAGGAGCTGACCGAAACCGACAACGACTACACCGAGAAGGCCCGCGCCCGCCGGGCCGGCGTCCTCGTCGTGCTCATGGCCGAGCGGTCCCAGGACGTCGGCAAGCTCGCCAACTTCGAGGAGTGCTACCTGACCGCCCAGGTCGATGCGTACGAGCTGACGCAGGGGAAGAAGTCCGACGACGAGAAGTCGAAGCACCTCGCCCGGATCGTCGCCGCCCTGAAGCGGGGGCTGGGGCTGGCCGCCCGCGCCGACAACCCGCGGGACGTGGCCGACGCCCGGCTGATGCTCACCTACGCCTACCTGACGGCCGGCGAACCGTACTACGCCGCCGTCCTGGGCGAACACTTGAGCCGGTCGAATCTGGCCGGCCCGCGCGGCCCCGAGGCCGCCGCTTACGCCTTGCAGGCGTATGCCGCCATCCTCGACGGCGACCGCCGCCGCAACGCCACCGAGGACGAGAAGAAAGCCGACCAGCGCCGCCTCCGCGCCCTGGCCGGGTACATGGAGAAGACCTGGCCGGATGACGCCGCCACCGACGTCGCCCGCCACCAGCTCGGCGCGTTCCTGATCGACGACAAGAACTACCCCGAGGCGATCGCCATGCTCGGCCGGATCGCCCCGACCTACCCCGGGCTGGCCCAGGCCCGTTACCAGGAGGGGGTGGCCGCGCAGAAGGCGCAGTCGGCCGAAGGGTTGGCCGCGGACCGCAAGAAGGCACTGCTCAAGCAGGCGATCGCCGACCTGGAGAAGGTCCCCGACCCGGCCCCCGGCGGGAGCGAGGAGACGGCACTGGCCGCCTGCGAGGCCAAGCTCGAGTACGGCAACCTGCTGCTGCTCGACGAGCGGCCGGACGGGGCCAACTACGCCCGCGCCGAGGCGGTCGCCAACCGCATCGCCGCCCTGACGCCGGAGCTGGCGCTGGACGAATCGGTCGCCCCGCAGGTGGCGGCCGAGGCGGCCAAGCTCCGGCTGGCCGGCGTCTGCGGCAAGGCGCTGCTGTTGCTGCGGGCCGACCGGTTCGACGACGCCCGGGCGGCGCTCGCCCCGCTGGTCGCCGCCGTCGAGAAAGGCGCCGACGCCAAGGACGTGTACGAGCCCCTGCGGGAGGCCCAGCGGCAGGTGGTGGCCCTGGCCCTGCGGGCGGCCATCCTCGAGAACAAGGCGGCCGACGCCGACAAGGCGCTGACGCTCTTGCGGCGGATCAGCCCGCCGTCCGGCTCGGGGTCGGCCAACGATCGGCTGCTGCGGGTCGTGGTGGAGTTGAAGCGGGAGGCCGACGCCTTCAAGGAGAAGGGCCAGACGGCCAAGCGGGAGCGGCTCGAGGGCGGGCTGATCGGCTTCGTGGACGAATTGGCCAAGGCCCCGAACCTGAGGCCGGACGTGCGCATGTTCCTGGCGTCGGCCTACGCCAGCCTGGACCAGCACAAGAAGGCGGCCGGGCTGCTCAAGGACTACCCGCCGCCGAAGTCGGCCGAGGGCGACGAGGCCAAGCGGTACCAAGCCGTCCGCGTCGCCCTGATGCGCGAGTCCCGGCTGGGTGGCGACCAGGCCCAGGCGCTGGCCGCGCTGAACGACGCCCTGAAATCGTGGGGCAAGAGCAACCTGGACGTGCAGCGGGAGCGGGTGTTCCTGCTCGAGGACGCCGGCAACTTCAACGGAGCGGTCAAGGCGAGTCGAGAAATGCAGGACGCGCTGAAGAAGGGGTGGACCGATTACGAACGGGCCGTCCGCGACGAGAAGGCGGCCGAGGCGGCCGAGGCCAGGGCGAAGACGGACGAGGAGCGGACCAAGGCCCAGCAGGCGAAGACCGATGCCTCGACCCGCAAGGCCGCCGCCCAGCCGCTGCGGGATGCCTACTGGGAGTTCTACTTCTACGAGATCCGCATCGTCCTGAAGAACGACCAGAAGAGGGCGAAGGACGCGGCCGACAAGGAGCGGCGGCTGGGCGTGATTGCCACCGCGATCAAGAAGCTGGAGGACGGCCAGGAGGACTTCGGCGGCAAGGACCTGCGGGACAAGTACCGGGCGATGGTGGACGGCGAGCCGGTACTGAAACAGAAGTACCTGGAAGCGCACGGCAAGCGGCTC
>DASXAN010000090.1:0-5312 GCA_036406755.1 Gemmataceae bacterium | reverse complement strand
ATTGGCGACGGACCCCGGCCGGTGACGGCGGGCCGGCGGGTAAGGAGAAACAACCCCGCCGTGCCGCCCCCGCGACTCACCACGCCCCCGCGGGCACACCTCCGTACCCGCCGGCCGGGGCCACCAGCAGCCCGCAGCCGGCTTCCACCGAGCACGCCCCGGGGCCGTCCGGCAGGACGGCCAGGTGGTCCGGGAACAACCGGGCCGCCACCCGTGCCGCCCGGCCGTACCCGTCCACGACGGTTTCGCCGTCGTCCTCCACCAGCAGGCCGGTGGAAACGTCCAACGGCCGGCCCTGCACGATGGCGTCCAACACGCGGGGGTCCACCAGCCCGACCCGCCCGGCGTCGATCCAGGCCCGGGCGGTCAGCCGGTCCCCGTCCAAGGCGGCGTTGAACAGGACGCCGACCTTCTGGCGGCTGAATACGTCGGGGTGCAGGGCGGTGGCCGGCGTGCCCAGCAGCAGCGGGTGGTACACGATCACCGGCCGGCCGTTCCACGCCGGCACCGACCGCCGCAGCGGGGCCGCGGGGTAGTGGATCGGCCCCTGGGAGCCGGCGAAGGTGCCGACCCGGAGCATGACCACCGGCACGACGTAGTGCGGCCGGCCCTCGAGGTTGTGGACTTCGTACGTCATCACCGACGCCCCACGGGGTTCTCGAACTTCATGACCGGTAGGGGCAGTTGCACGTCCTGCAACGCGGGCGGGCCGGCCCCCCACGGGTTGAAGGCCACCGCGGCGTTCATGACCGGGATCGCGTCGGTGCCGGCCGGGGCCGGGGACGGGGCCGTTGGCGGGGCGGCCGGCGGCGGGGCCAGCGGGTTGTCGAAGTGCAGCACTGTCACCGGCAGCCTCACGTCTTGCAGGGCCGGCGGCTCGCCAGACCCGGCCGCGTTGGCGACCACGACACCCGGGGCGTACTCGTCCGGGATCATGCCGACCATGCCCCGCAGTTCGGCGACCGACATGCCGGCCAGCCGCTCCGGGGTGACGACGTGGCCGACGCCGACGTTACCGGCGTAGGTGAGGATGGCAGCGGTCAGCCGGCCCCGCTCCGCCTCCGGGCACTCGCCCTGCTGCGGGACGCCGGTGTTGACGACGTACAGGCTGCTCATGACGTACTCCTTGACAGGGTTACAACTCGATTGCTTTCACCTTCTCCGCGTACTCGTCGCACCACTGGCGGTTCCGGGCCACCACCGCCTCCCGATCCTTCTCCGGCGACGGCCTGCCCGTCCCGAACTCCTCGACTGCGGCCGCGGCCTGCCGCTCCCGGTCCCGGAGCCGCCAGGCCTCGTCCCGCAGCGCCGCCAGCCGCTGCAACGCCGCGTCCGAAAACGGCAGGTGGCCGTTGCGGTGGTTGATCCGGGTCCCCTTCAGCAGGTCTTGCTTGAGGTGGTTGAACTCCTCCACGGCCTGCTCCGCCCGCACCTGCCAGTAGAGGTGGACGTGCTTGGCCCGCAGGTGCGGGTCGGCCGGCGGCTCGTGCGTGCTGCCCACCGTGGACCGCTCGCAGGCGGCCCCGTCGGGGTAGAGCAGCCACCCGTTGTTGAATTCGACCGGCTCGCCGCCCTTGCGGTGCCGGTCGTGAAACTCAAGCTTGGACTCGGTGTACGGCATCGTCCCGGCCTCCCTAGATGGCGACTTCTCTCTCAGCCCCCGGGCCGCCCGGCCGCGGCCGGACCGGCCCGATCCGCACGGCCCCGGCCGCGGCGTCGGCCACGCCGGCGACCGCGTTGGCGAGGTCGTCGTGGCCGCCCGGCGGGTGGTCGATCACGTCCCGCCCGCCGCTCCGCGTCCGCCGCTCCAGCCCGGCGATCTGGTCGATCAGTGACTTGTCGTCGAGCAGCTGCACCTCGGCACTACTCAGCCGCGGCAGCAGTTCCCGGTACAGGTCCGACTTCGGCTTGGGGCAGCGGAGGTAGCGGACGCCGGCCGCCACGAACGCCCGGCTGACCCACTCGGCGGCGTAGTTGTCCCCGACCACCCGCCGCACCCCGTACCGCCGCAGTTCCTTGACCATCTGGCCGACCACCTCGTAGGGGCTAAACGGCGGCCGGTAGCGGCGCAGCAGGTCCACCACGGCGGCCCGGCCCTCCCGGTGGCCGACGGCCAGGGCGGCGTCGTCGCCCCGGCCGCCGGACACGTCCACGAACGCGACGTACTTCACGCCGGGCCGGGGCGGCAGTTCCAGCCGGCCCGGGACCACCAGGGCCTCGGCCACGACCCGGGGGACGAACTCGGCCACGTCCTCCCGGAACTCCCCCAGCCACTCGCTGCGGGCGGCCTGCGGGTCCTCCTCCAACGCCTCGGCCACCACGGCCGGGGGCAGGGTGGGGTTCATGACCGTGCTGGGGCACTTCCAGACCAGCACCTTGGCCCCGTCCAGGCCGTAGTGCTTCTTGAACGTGGCGTAGGTCCACCCCTTCTTGGCGTAGGGGCTGGTGATGGAGATGAGCCGGCCGCCGACGGTGGCCAGCCCGGGTTTGATCGCCCGGACCAGTTCGGTGTCACTGCGGACCTTGCTCTCCTCGTCCAGGCCGAAGAACGCGGCCTCCTCCACGATGGCCGCCAGGAGCGTGTAGCCGCGGACGGTGCGGAAGTGGCCGGCCATGATCTCGATGCGGGTGCCGGACCTCAACTCAAACCCTTCGCGGTTGACGGTGGCGACCTCCCCGGCCAGCAAGGGGGCGGTGAAGATCGCCGCGAGGTAGTCCTTGACGACGCGGGCCTGATACCGCGTCGGGGCACAGACGGCGACCACGCCCCGCTCGCCCCTGGCCAGCTTCGTCTCGTGGCCGGCCAACGCGGCCTCGTAGGCCCCGGCCACGGCCGCCGCCCGGCTCTTGCCGGACCGGCGGCCGCACAGGAACAGGGAGGTCTGGAACCCGTCACCCGTCAGTTTGGCCGGGTCCCGGCCGGTGCAGCGGCGGATCAGGTCGCACCCGGCCGGCGACTTCACCGGCAGGCCGTACACCACGCGGAGGGCGGTCAGCCACGGCCGCCAGGACGTGAGGTCGTCGCCGAAGTACGGCCGGAACAGGTTCTCGTCGTAAACGGCCCGGAGGATGTTCATGCGGTCCCCCCGAGGTAGGCCGTCAGGCCCGCGGCCTTGGCCCGCTTCTCCAGCCCCAGGTGTCGGAGTAGGCCGACCAGGGAGTTCACCGCCTGCACGTAGGCCCCCAGGTCGATGCGGCCGGTCTGGCCGGCCTCGACTTCAAAGGTCTCCAGCACGACGGAGACGAAGGCGGCCCGCTCGCACAGCAGTTCCTTCTGGTAGCTGTCGGCCCCGGAGTCCCGTTTCAGCCGCTCCACCCGGCGGACAATCTCCTTGGCGGGGTGTAACCGCCGGTCCAAGTCCTGCCAGAACTTGGGCGTGAACTCGGCCGGGACCGGCTGGTGAACCCGCCGCTTGGCCCGGCGGACGGTGGGGAGCCGGTCGGACAGGTCGGCGGCCGTGGAGTGGCCGTTCCCCCCGGTGTTTGTGCGGGGGGTACTGGTGGGGGTGGCCGCCGCTTTTTTCTCATGCCGCATGACCATTACCTCCCGGATGACTGCCATCCAGCCGCACCAGCGTCAGCCCGAAGTAGCCCGCCAGCCGGTCCGCCGTCTCCAGCGACAGGCCCCTCGTCCCGGCCATGAACCGGCTCAGCACCGGCTGCGGCACCCCGGCCGCCCGGGCCACGGCCCCCACCGGCCGGCCACTGTCCCGGACCGCCTCCCGCAACGCCTCCGCCAACGTCTGCCGCTCGTTCATGCCGGCAGCCTCCCGGCCCGGGCCAGCACGCTCCGCACGCTGGTGTTCAACCACGGCCCGCCCTCTTTCGTCCGCACCCCGCGGTCCTGTAGCTCCCTGGCGATGGCCGGGTAACTCAGGCCCATCCCGCGGAGGTCCCGCATCAGGGCCACGGCCTGCTGCTCCCGGGGGTTGGGGACCAGCACGCCGGCCAGCGTCACGTCGTACCCGAACCTCACCTTGCCGCACCGCTCCCCCTTGGCGATCTTGTGCCGCAGGGCCGCCCGGGTGCGTTCGCCGATCGTCTCCCGCTCCCCCTGGGCCACGCTCAGCAGGATGTTGAGCACCATCCGGCCGGAGGCGGTGCGGGTGTCAACGTGGTCGGCGACGGAGAGGAGTTGCTTGCCGGCCCTCTCGCCGAAGTACCCGTCCACCAGCCGCTGCCAGTCACCGACGCTGCGGGTGAGCCGGTCCAGCTTGGCCACCAGCAGCCCGCCGGCCTCACCGGCGTTCAGGGCCGCCAGGGCGGCTTGCAGGCCGGGCCGGTCCAGGCTCTTGCCGCTGGAGCCGGGGTCCTCGAACACGGCGACCAGTTGCAGGTCGTACAGGGCGGCGTAGGCCGCCAGCTTGGCCTTCTGGGCCTCGATGCTCTGGCCTTCTTCGGCCTGTTCTTTGGTGCTCACCCGCACATAGCCGACAACCTTCATGGCTGGCCCTCCTTAGTTCCCGGCCGGCCGGACCGCCCGGGTGGCCAACCGGACGACGGCCGCCGCGTGCCGCCCGGCCGCGTCCCAATCAACGTCAAGGTCGAAGTCCCGGGCGTGGCCCCCGGCGAGGTACGCATACACCTGGGCGTCATCCGTGCCTGTGAACCGGCCGGAGAGGCCGGCCGCTTCCACGGCCCAGGGGGTTCCCAGGAACGTCCGCACTTCGCTGACCAGTTCGGCCACCGCGGCCCGCATGTACCTCCGTTGTTCGTCCGTCAGCCTTGCCATTGTCCCGCCTCCCGTAGTGTGTTAGTGATCACATGAGCATCTATGGAAGTATACCGGATGGTATGGCCTGTGTCTCCCCTTTCCCGCCAGAATTTTGGGGATCATTGGCGGCCTGACCGGACGCTGACGTTCGTCAGTATCCGCCGTTAGGCTGATGCCGCGTCTAACGGCCGTTGTGGCCGTTCCACCGCCCGGCAAGGCCACGGCCGGTTAGGCCAAAAGAACGCGGCCTCCGCACGGCCTGGACACCGCAACCGGCACTCCCGGCCACGTCGCCGGCCGGCCGTTGGTGGCCCGTGGCGGTGCCGTGGGTCACAGGCTGACAGTCCCGGCTACGGTCACGGCCGGCGGGGTGGTGCAGGGGGGTGCCGGTATTCGACGGAATCGACCCCCCCGCGGACGCGGGTCGGGAACCCTTTTTCGCCGGGGGGGCCGTTTCTTGGGCGTCCACGATCCGGCAGTCACTCGGCCAGGTGGTCCCGCACCACCGCCTTCTGTGCCTCGGTCAGCGTGGCCTCGTTGACCAGTTTCCTGACCCGCCGCTGGAGTGTTCGTTCGACTGCCTCCGACCGACGTTTTC
>DASXAN010000089.1:0-3846 GCA_036406755.1 Gemmataceae bacterium | reverse complement strand
ACTTGCCAGTGCTGCGGGCGTGCGGACTGGCCGTCGCCGTGGCCGACGCCTGCCCCGAGGTGCGGGCCGCCGCCGACCACGTCACGCACGCTCCCGGCGGCCGCGGCGCGGTGCGCGAGGTGGTGGAATTGCTGCTCCGTGCCCAGGGCCGGTGGGACGCGCTGGTGGCGAGCTTTGACGGATAACCGCCCGATCCCCGCCTCACGGCGGCGGGGCCGGGCCGAGGCGACCGACCGTGTGGACCCCGCGGCGAGTCCTGCTGCTGATCCTCGGGGTGGTGCTGTTCGGCACCGCCTTCGGCGTGTACGCGCGGTTCCTCGGCTGGATCGACGGCCTGCCGGAACTGCCCGAGGAGCTGCTCGCCCGCCGCGCCGACAACGAGCCGCTGCCCGCGCTGTCGGTCAGCCCGGTCGAGGCGAGGCTGCAACAGGCGTTCGGCCCGGGGTGCGTCGAGGCGACCCGCGCCTACAGCATCCAGCTCGACATCCGCGCCCGGGGCATGGTGCTCGCCGCCGGCTCGTTCGGCTTCGACGCGGAGGGCCGGGTCAAACTCTGGCCGTTCAGCCTGGCCAGGTTCAAGGAAAAGCCGGGCCAGTTCCCCGAGATCACGACGGTCCACTGTAGCGTCGCGTTCCTGGAATTCGACCGGCCGGTGCGGTCGGCCGCGGAGATCGGCGACAACCGGCGGATCGTCGGCTTTCAACTCGAGAGCGACCCGAACGAGCTGAGCGACGACCCGCGGCGGGGCAAGATCATCGTCTTCAACAACCGGGCGACGCCGACGGCCGATGACGATCTGGTACTGGAGACGCCGGGGCCGGTGTACTATCGGGAGGCGGCCAACCTGGATCTGGCGCTGGAGAAGCGTGTCCCGCAGCTGCGGACGGCCGCCGCCGTCCGAATCGTGGACCACAAACACCAGCCGGACGCCACCACCATCGACGCCCAGGGCATGGAGGTGTACCTGGCCGGCGATCCGCCGGAGCAGCCGGGGAGCCCGGCCCGCAGGCCGAAGCCGCACGGGTCGGCCGTCAGCGGCGTCCGCCGGGTCGTGCTCCCGGCCAACGTCCGCATGAACCTGTGGCTGGACCCCAAGGACGGGTTCTTGACCACGGGCGTGAAGCCGCAGCCCGCCAAGCCGGCCCCGGCCGCCAACAAGCCGGCCGAGCCGAACCACGTCCTGATAACCACCCTCGGCCGCTTCGCCTACGACGTGCTCCCGGACGGCGACCGCGCCCGGTTCGACCGGCTGCCGCCGGCGGCCTCGGCCCTGCCGGACTGCGTCCGCGTCGTCCGTCCCATCGTCCGCGGGCCGGACGCGACGTTCAACGACCAGCTCGAGTGCGACACGCTGGAGATGCAGTTCGCCCACAAGGATCTGCCGGTCGCGCCGGGGCCGGCGGCGCGGGCCGCCGCCCCGGCGGGGAACCCGCTTGCGAGTCGCCCGGCCGGCAAGGACGAGGATCACCCGGCGATCAACTGGGCCCACGCCTGGGGCCAGTTCGTCGTCGTCACGTCGGACGAGGAGAAGCTGGAGGCCCGCGGCAACGACCTGTACTACGACGCCCGCACCAAGGCCACGACGCTCAAGGGTGTCCCGGAGATGGTCGCGGTCAAGGACGGGCATGAGATCCACGCGCCAGAGTTGGTGATGTATGGTACCGAGGCGAAGGACGGGCGGCACGCCGAAGCCCGCGGGGCCGGCCACTTCCGGTTCGTGGACCGGGCCGGCACGAAGCGGACGGTCGAGGCCCGGTGGCGGGACCTGATGACCTACCGCCAGGACGACGGCCGCGACCTGCTCACCCTCACCGGCGATGCCGTCTTCGAGGACCGGGAGAGCGGCCAGCTACTGCGGGCCGACCTGCTCAAGCTGCTCCTGGCGCCGGACCCGAAGCCGCCCACCTCCGAGGCGAAGCCCACGGCCGACGCCGGGGCGCCGAAGCTCCGCCCGCAGCGGCTGGAGGCGACCGGCCACGTCCGCGCCAAGTCACCGGACCTGACGGTGCCGTACGCGGAGGAACTGGTGCTGCTGTTCAAGGACGTGCCGCCGGCCCCGGCGACGTCGCAACCCGCCCCGGCCGGCTCCTCGCCGTGGACCAGCCCGCTCGGTCCGGGTCCGCCGCCGGGTGCGGCCGCGGCCCCGGGCCGGCCGGCCCAGCAACCGCCGCCAAAAAAGCCGATCGACGTGACCGCCCGCACCATCCAGGCGTTCATTGTCCGCCAGGGCGAGGTGAGTCAGCTCGACGTCGTCCACTGCGAAGACAACGTCCGCGTCCACCAGGACCCGGTCCCGCCGCAAGAGAAGCCCGTGGACATGCGCGGCCGGGCGCTGCAGCTCAACCACCTACCGCAAGGGAACATCCTGAAGGTCACCGGCACGCTGGCCAGCCCCGGCGAGGTCCACCTACCCGACCTGTCCCTGCTCGGCCCGTTCATCGTCATCAACCAGGTGGAGAACACCGCCGAGGTGCAAGGGCTCGGCAGCATGCGGATGGTCAGCACGACCGACTTCGAGGGCAAGAAGCTGGCCGAGCCGACGCCGCTGGTCGTCACCTGGAAGCAGCAGATGCGGTTCACCGGCAAGCAGGCGATGTTCGTCGGGGCCGTCCAGGCCGACCAGGACCACACGACCGTGCTGTGCGAGACGATGCAGGTTGACCTGAACCGGCCGGTGTCGCTGAACCCGAAGGCCGGTGACCCGCGGCAGGGGCGGGACGCGGCCAACGTGGATAGGGTCGTGTGCGACGCCGGCGGCCGGCCGCAGGGCGTCATCATCATCGACACGGTTCGGGAGAACGGCCGACTGATGAGCCGACGGCAGATCGAGGCGGACGCCGTCCAGGTCTACAAGGACGAAGGAAAGATGGACGTATCCAACCACGGCACCAACCGCGGGAACGTCCGGATCGTCCAGCTCGGGCCGAAGGGCGAGCCGACCGGCGGGCCGGCTAGGCCGGGCGACAAGCGGCCAGCGCCCAACTCGCCGACGAAGCAGACCGAGCAAGAGTACAAGCTCACGTGGGTGCGGTACAACGGGACGATGAAGGTGAACAACCAGGAGCGGATGGTTTACTTCTACAACGGCGTGGAGTTGCTGCACCTGCCGGTCGAGACGCCCGACCAACAGCCGGCGTTCGACGCGACGGTGAACAAACTCCCGTCCGGGGCGCTTTACCTACGGTCGATCAAGATGACTGTCTACAGCGGCAAGGACGCCCAGGGGCAGACCCGACAGCAGATGGAGGCGACGGGGAAGGCGAACGTCACGTGGGGGAACGAGTTCTTCGGCTCGGCCGACGTCATCAAGTTCGATGAGGCCAAGCAGGAGCTGAAGCTGGAGGGACTGAACGGCGGGTTGGCACGGGCGCGGCGGTTCAACCCGCAGGGGGGCGACAGGGGCGACATCGTCGGCCGAAAGATCATCTACAACCGCGCGACCGATACGTTCTCGGGCGACGGCGTCTACTCGGGCCACGGGACCCCGTGACCTGCGGTCACGGGGCAGGCTTCGCGGCTTTCTCGGCCGCCGGCTTGACCATGACGGCGATGATCAGCCGCTCGCCGTCCACGACCGCCCGTGTGACGATCGGGAAGAACTTGTCGTAGCAGGTCGAGTAGGTGATGGCCCCGACGAGCGGCGGCTTGACCTCGATCGTGACGCGGTTCTTGCTGTCGTCCTTGGCCAGCAGTTTCACGTCCGCGGACGCCTTGTTCTCGACCAGCTCGATCGCTTCCTTCTGGCCGACGTTGATCTGCTTGCAGGCCTGCTTGCCGACCCGGAAGCTGGTCAAGTTCGGCTCGTGTTTGCGAACCTCCTTGACCAGGTCCTTCAGTCGCGGGTCG
>DASXAN010000088.1:0-2230 GCA_036406755.1 Gemmataceae bacterium | reverse complement strand
CGAGGCGGAGGCGGCCCGGCGGATGGCACAGTCCGGCGGGCTCGTGAGCCGGGTGCGGTTTCGCCAAGTCGTGGCGGCGGTCATCCAAGTGCGGTCGGAAGTCGGCCGCCTGGCGTCCGACGTGGAGGCGATCCTGTTTTGCAGCCAGCGGAGCCAGGCTCTTGTGGACGCCGCTCGATCGGCGTACACGCGGAAGTTCCTCGACCAGATGTCGCTTAAGGACGGCGTGTCTCTCAAGGACCTCCTTAGAGAGATGGTCAACGTCCTGCAAGACATTAGGCAGTCACTGCAATAGTGCCTGCCGGGTGGCCCACGCCGCCGTCGCCTCCCCCGGTCGTCGCGGTTGGTTCGTCAGCGGAACCAACGGCGAGAACCTGATACGGCAGGAGGCCCGGACGCAAACCCAGGCTTGGCGGCTGGCCGTCGGGCAGGCGGTCGCCGCCGAGATGCTCCCCCATGACCACTGACCCGACCCAGCACCGGTTCGACCCATACGCCCCGCCGAGGGTGGCGTGTGATGACCGGATTATCTCCTCTACGGGGCCTACGGCGTGGTGACAGTCCGGACGGCCGCCTGACTGCTGCGGCGCTGGGCGCTGGACCGCAGATCCGGGCCTGGGCCCCTGACTGACGCGGGTGGGGGAGCTGATGCGGCGGCTATCTACTCTGCACTCGATCCGCACGGTCGCGTGCTCAAATCCGAACCGGTCATGCAGCAGTAGGCCGACGCGCGCCACTCTTGCGTCGCAGTCAGTTGGCGCTGTCGCGACCAGGGGCGCCATGACGGGGCCCGTGTTGTGCTGAGCGCCGAGATATGTAGGTCGTGGATTGAAGCGACTCCGTGAAAGCCTGTCATGGTATCGTCCGCGGCGCATGCACCCGCCGCAGGTATTCGCCAACCACATCCGCCCGCCGGACTACTCCGACCAGCCGGCCGCCGGCCACGACAGGTAGGGCCAGTAGGTCGTTCTCGACGAACAGCTCCAGCGCGCGGTCCAGGTCGTCGTCCGGGGTCAGCGCGGTGACACCGCCGCGGGTCAGGTCGGCAGCCACCAGCAGCGGCCCGGCGGCCGACGACTGCAGCGCCACGCTCACCTCCTCCGGCGTGACCACGCCGAGCAGCCGGCCGGCGTCGTCCACCACCGGCAGCACCGGCGTGGCCGGGTCCTGGAAGTGGCCGACCACGGCCGCGAGCGGGTCGCCGGGGCGGAGGACCGGGCCGGCCCCGTCGGCGGCGAGGAACTGGCCGACCGTCACCCCGGCGAGCACGTCCCGGACGTAGCTGCCCTGGTGAGCCGGCGACCGCGACCGGCTCTCCACCTGCGCCTGGTAGAGCGACTGCTCGTCGGACAGCAGGAACGACAGGGTGCAGACGAAGAGGGCGGGGAGGATCAGGTTATAGTCGCCGGTCATCTCGCTGACGATCACCAGCGTCGAGAACGGCGTCTTGGCGGCGGCGGCGAAGAAGCCGGCCATGCCGACGACGGCGAACGCGGCCGGCTGCGGGGCCAGCGGTGCCCAGAGCGCATGCAGCCCCAACCCGACCGCCCCGCCGCCGCAGCCGCCGATCACCATCGACGGCCCGAACACGCCGCCGGAGCCGCCCGAGCCGATCGTCAACCCGGTCGTGAGGATTTTGCCCAGGGCCACGGCCACGAGCACGGTCGCCATTCCGGTCGGGTCGGTGAACGCCTTTTGCAAGATACCGTAGCCGAACGACATGACGGCCAGCGCGTTCTGGTCCTGCCCCGCCCCGAAGTACAGCCCCACGCCGACGCAGCCGGTCAGAAACGCCCCGATCGCCGGCCGCAGTTTCCGCGAGATGGGCAGGTGGTGGAACGCGGCCGTCAGCCCGTAGAAGCTGCGGGTGTAAAGCATCGCCAGGAGGACGCACACCGGGATGAGGGCGGCGTAGCCGAGCAGCTCGGTCGGCCCGCTGAACTTCACGACCAGCGTGCCGAACAGCGGCTGCCAGCCGAAGAACAGGCCGAACGTGCAGTAGGAGACGACGCTGGCCAACGCGGCCGGCATGATGACTTCCGGCTCGAACTCCGGCGAGCGGTACAGCACCTCGGCGGCGAACAATGCGCCGGCCAGCGGGGCGCGGAAGATGGCGGCGATGCCGGCCCCCATGCCGGCGGCCATCAGCACCCGCCGCTCGGCCGGCCGCATCCGCAAGACGCCGGCCAGGAACGACCCGAACCCGGCCCCGATCTGGGCGATCGGCCCC
>DASXAN010000087.1:0-4438 GCA_036406755.1 Gemmataceae bacterium | reverse complement strand
GGGGCCGATCGCCCAGATCGGGGCCGGGTTCGGGTCGTTCCTGGCCGGCGTCTTGCGGATGCGGCCGGCCGAGCGGCGGGTGCTGATGGCCGCCGGCATGGGGGCCGGCATCGCCGCCATCTTCCGCGCCCCGCTGGCCGGGGCCCTGTTCGCCGCCGAGGTGCTGTACCGCTCGCCGGAGTTCGAGCCGGAAGTCATCATGCCGGCCGCCCTGGCCAGCGTCGTCTCCTACTGCACGTTCGGCCTGTTCTTCGGCTGGCAGCCGCTGTTCGGCACCCTCGACGTCCGGTTCGGCGGGCCGACCGAACTGCTCGGCTACGCCGCCCTCATCCCGATCTGCGTCGTCCTGGCGATGCTCTACACCCGCAGTTTCTATGGGCTGACGGCCGCGTTCCACCACCTGCCCATTTCGCGGAAACTGCGGCCCGCGATCGGGGCGTTCCTGACCGGCTGCGTCGGTCTGGGGCTGTACTTCGGGGCGGGCGGAGATCAGGACGCGCTGGCCGTCATGTCATTCGGCTACGGCATCCTGCAGAAGGCGTTCACCGACCCGGCCGGGATGGCGGCGGTGCTGGTGGCCGTGGCCGTGGGCAAGATCCTGACGACCGGATTGACGATCGGCTCCGGCGGGTCCGGCGGGGTGTTCGGGCCGTCGATGGTGATCGGCGGCTGCGGCGGCGGGGCGGTCGGGCTGGGGCTGCACGCCCTGTGGCCGCCGCTGGCCCCGCAGCCGGCCGCGTTCGCCGTCGTCGGCATGGCCGGGTTCTTCGCCGCCGCCGCCAAGACGCCGTTCTCGACCCTGGTGATCGTCAGCGAGATGACCGGCGACTACAACCTGATCCTCCCCGCCCTGTTCGTCTGCACGCTCTCGTTCCTGCTGTCCGACGAGCAGTCGCTGTACCAGGCGCAGGTGGAGAGCCGGTCGCGGTCGCCGGCCCACCAGGGGAGCTACGTCCGGGACGTGCTCGCCGGCGTGACGGTCGGCCGGTTCCTCGCCGCCGACGGGGCCGGCCCGGTCCTCCGCCCCGGCGACCCGCTCGCGGCCGTGGTCGGCCACTTCCAGGACCCGGCCACGCCGGTGCTGCCGGTCGTGGACGACGCCGGCCGGCTGCTCGGCGTGGTCACGCCGGAGGAGGTGAGTGTGGCGCTGCAGTCGTCGGCCGCCGGGCCGCTGCTAGTGGCCGCCGACCTGGCCCGCGGCGGCGTCATCCCGCTGCGGCCGGACGACGACCTGGGCCGGGCGCTGGAGCTGTTCGTCGAGAACGACCTGCTCGCCCTGCCGGTGGCGGACGGGGACCGGAAGGTGGTCGGCGTGGTGCGGCGGTCGGATGTCGTCGGCGAGTACCTGAAGCGCGTCCACGCCCCACCGGCCGGCGTGGCGGCCCCGCCGGGCGGGCCGTAGAATGACCGCTGACCCGCACATCGGACGACCAGAGGCACCCCGTCCCGTGGAACCCGGCAAGAAGATCGTCCTTTACCCCCACCCCGCCCTGCGGCACCCGGCCAAGCCGCTGTCGGCCATCGACGCCGAGGTCCGCCGGTACGCCGGGCGGATGCTCGAACTCATGTACGAGCACAAGGGGCTCGGCCTGGCCGCCCCGCAGATCGCCCTGCCGGTGCAGCTGCTGGTCATGAACTTCGAGGGCGACCCGGAGAAGAAGGAACTCGAGTACGTGGCCGTCAACCCGGTCGTCGTGGACAAGAAGGGGACGCAGGAGGGCAGCGAAGGTTGCCTGAGCTTCCCGGACCTGTACCAGAAGGTGCGGCGGGCCAAGACGGTGACGGTGCGGTACTACGACCTGTCCGGCAACCTGTGCGAGATGACCGCCCACGACCTGCCGGCCCGGCTGTGGCAGCACGAGATCGACCACCTGCACGGCCGGCTGTTCATCGACGTGATGGGCCCGCTCGGGCGGATGTCGAGCAAATCGACGCTGAAGCAGTTCGAGGCGGAATACAAGGCGGCGCAGAAGAAGGGCGACATCGAACCGGACGACGAGCTGAAGCGGCAGTTGAAGGAGCTGGAGAAGAACTTCGGCCAGCCGGCGCCGGTGATGTGAGTACCACCCTCCAAGCCCGCCCGCGGCGGCGGGTGGGTTCTTCTTACCCACCCGCCGCCGCGGGTGGGCTTGACGGGTGTTATACCACCTTCCTCCCCATCACCTCCGCCAGCCGCCGCAGCTGCTCCATCAGCTGGTCGAACCCGGCAAAATCCAGCGACTGCGCCCCGTCCGACAGCGCGTGCGCCGGGTCCGGGTGCACCTCGATCAGCAGCCCGTCCGCCCCCGCCGCCAGGGCCGCCAGCGCCATCGGCGGCACGTACGCCCGCTTGCCCGTCCCGTGGCTGGGGTCCACCAGCACCGGCAAATGGCACGTCGCCTTCGCCGGCGGGATGACCGACAGGTCCAGCGTGTTGCGGCTGTGGTCGGAGAACGTCCGCACCCCCCGCTCGCACAACGTCACCTGGTAGTTGCCGCCGGCCATGACGTACTCGGCGGCCATCAGCCACTCCTCCAGCGTCGCCGACATGCCCCGCTTCAACAGCACCGGCTTGCGGGCCTGGCCGACCCGCTTGAGCAGGCTGAAGTTCTGCATGTTCCGGGTGCCGATCTGGATCACGTCGGCCGCCTCCTCGACGGCCGCCGCGTTCTCCACGTCCATCAGCTCGGTGACGACGCCGATCCCGGTCCGCCGCCGGGCCTTGTCGAGAATCGTCAGCCCCTCGACGCCCATCCCCTGGAAGGCGTACGGGCTGGTCCGCGGCTTGAACGCCCCGGCCCGCAGCAACTTGACCCCGCGGTTCATCAGGTGCTCGGCCGTCCGCAGGATCATGGCCTCGTTCTCGACCGAGCACGGCCCGGAGATGACGGTGAACGTGCCCGGGCCGATCACCGCCTGCGGCGTCCGCACGGTGGTGTCGGCCGGGTGCATCTCCCGGCTGGCGAGCTTGTACGGCTTGGTGACGCGGATGACTTCCTTGACGCCGGACAGGACTTCGAAGGCGCTCGGGTCGATGGCGGCGGTATTGCCGGTGATGCCGACGGCCGTGCGGGTGGCCCCGGGCAGCGGGTGCGGGGTGAGGCCGAGGTCGCGGACGGCGGCGAGCACGGCGGCGATCTGCGGGTCGGTCGCCTGGGTGTCCATGACGATGAGCATGCGGTCTCACCTCCAACGGGCCGACGGCGGAAGGCTTTATTATACATACCGGCAACCGCCGCCCGGCATTCACCGCAGGCCCGCGCCATGACCGACCCGCCCACCGGGGACATCGCCCCCGACCAGCCGGCCGGCAGCCGGGTGGTCGTCGAGGACGCCATCGACGGTGTCACCATCACCGTGCCGCCGGTCGGCATCTGGCGGGCGGCGCGGTGGATGCTGGTGTTCGGCCTGCTCTGGTGCGCCGTCATGGCCCTGTTCAGCTCCTTTTTCGTCCGCGGCCTGCTGGCCGGCAAAGTCGCGGGTCGCGCCTGGCTCCCGGTGCTGGTCCTGCCGGTCTTCTGGGCGGTCGGGCTGCTGTTCCTGCTCGGGTCGATCAACATGGGCCGGCGGCGGGCGGTGCTGGCCGTGGTCGGGGACCGGCTGCTGGTCCTGGTCAAGGGGCCGTTCGGGGCCGAGCGGCGGGAGTGGCCGCGGGCCGACCTGCGGCGGATCGACGTCGGGCCGAGCGAGATGGTCGTGAACAACGTGCCGGTGCCGGAGTTGCACATCCAGCCGGTCCGGGGAAAGATGTTCGGCCTGCTCGCCGCCCGCGACCCGGACGAGTTGCGGTGGCTGGCGGCCCGGCTGCGGCGGGCGCTGAAGCTCTAGTCCGTGACGGAAATTCGCGCCGGGCGTGAATTCGGTCAAGAAGACCGTTTTGGGCGAACGCCCGAAAACGGTGTTCTTGGTCGCCTTGGTATTCTTGCCGGCCATTTTGGCAGGGACCGGCCCGTCCGAACCCGATCTACGGAGCCAGCCGCCGCAGCTTGAATCGGACCATCATCCGGTGGCCGATCTCGTGCTCGACCAGGTGGAAGAAGATGCCGCCGACCGTCTCCGGCCGGGCGTCGAACCCGTACCGGCACGCCTCCGTCAGCACCGCCTCCGGGTTGGCCTTCAGGAACGCGATCGCCTCGGCGTGGGCTTCGTCGAAGGCAGTGCGGATGGCGGCCAGGTCCTCGGCCGGCTCTGGCGGGAACTCCTCCTTCGGCAGCACCCCCGGCCGTTTCTTGATCCACGCCAGCATGAACGCCTCGGCCCACGCCAGGTGCGTGAGGTTCTTGAGCACCGACCATGAGCCGGGGACGACCGGGTCGCGGAGCTGGGCCGGGGTGAGGGCGTCGCAGGCGGCGAGCATCTGGCGGCGGCCCTCGGTCAGCTCGTCGAGCATCCGCAGGACGTCGTCGCGGCAGTGCAGGACCGGGTAGGGCATGGCAGGATTCCCCGTGTCGTGACGCCG
>DASXAN010000086.1:0-1523 GCA_036406755.1 Gemmataceae bacterium | reverse complement strand
ACGGCGGGGATAAACCCCGCCGCTCGCCACACCGCGCCGGAAACCGCACCAACGAGTGTGGGGGCGGATCGCTCCGCCCCCACGGGTTTACTCGCCGACCTCGGTGATGACGCCGGAGCCGACCGTCCGGCCGCCCTCGCGGATGGCGAAATGGCCGCCGCGGTCCAGCGCCACCGGCTTGTCCAGCAGGACCCGCACGGCGGCGTTGTCGCCCGGCATGACCATCTCGACGTCGGCCGGCAGGCGGATTTCGCCGGTGACGTTCGTCGTCCGGAAGAAGAACTGCGGCTTGTAGCCGCTGAAGAACGGCGTCGTCCGGCCGCCCTCGTCCTTGCCCAGGACGTAAACCTCACCCCGGAACTCCGCCCGCGGCCGAACCGTCCGCGGGGCGGCGATCACCTGGCCCCGCCGGAGCTGGTCGGCCTTGACGCCCCGGAGCAACAGGCCGACGTTCTGCCCGGCCTCGCCCCGGTCCAGCGGCCGGTTGAATGCCTCGACGCTGGTGCAGACACTCTCGATCGTGTCGCCCAGGCCGAGGATTTCCACCCGCTGGCCGACGGCGATGACGCCCTGCTCGACCTTGCCGGTCGCCACCGTGCCCCGGCCGTCGATGGTGTGGACACCTTCGATCGGCATGAGGAACGGCCGGTCGATCGCCCGGACCGGGTCCGGGATGTGGTCGTCCAGTGCCGCCAGCAGCTCGTTGACGCACCGGCTGGCCGCCGGGTCGGCCGGGTGGTCCAGGGCGCCCCTGGCGTTGCCGCGGACGACGGGAACACGCGCCCCGGCGAACCCGTACTTCGTCAGCAGGTCCCGGGCCTCCAGCTCGACCAGGTCGATCAGGTCCGGGTCGTCCACCAGGTCGCACTTGTTCAGGAACACGACCACCTCCGGGACGCCGACCTGCCGGGCGAGCAGGACGTGCTCCCGGGTCTGCGGCATCGGCCCGTCGGCGGCCGAGAGCAGCAGCACGGCCCCGTCCATCTGGGCGGCCCCGGTGATCATGTTCTTGACGTAGTCGGCATGGCCGGGGCAATCGACGTGGGCGTACTCCCGCCGGCCCGTCTCGTAGCGGACGTGGCTGGTGGTGATGGTGACGGTCTTGCTCTCGTCGCGGACCGTCCCGCCCTTGGCGATGTCCCGGTAGCTCTTGGCCACGGCCAGCCCCTTGGCCGCCTGGACGGCCAGGACGGCGGCGGTGAGGGTGGTCTTGCCGTGGTCGATGTGGCCGATCGTGCCGACGTTGACGTGGACCTTCTTCACGACGAACAACTCCCCGGTTGCCCCGAGCAACCATGTGGGGTGGGTGGGTCCGCCGGCCCAATCGCTTTTGCGATCTTTTCTCCACGACGAGCGAAACCAGGGCGGCGGGCGCCACGGATGCCGAATGGCTCGGGTTAGACACGCCGCCCGCCGGGCGGGTTCGCGAGCGGGACATCGTCGCCGGCGGCGCCGTCCCGTCTTAGCCCCGGAGGGGCGGCACACCTTAGCCCAGGGCGCGAGCCCTGGGTCCACGGGCCGAC
>DASXAN010000085.1:0-2361 GCA_036406755.1 Gemmataceae bacterium | reverse complement strand
TAAAAGACCAGACCCGCACATCCGGGCCGCCGCCCGGCCCCGCGCCCGTGACGAGTTGGTTCCGCGTCGACTGCTGGCCCGGCGGCGGCGTCAGGCGGGTGATGATCGGGGTGTTGTTCGCCCCGACGCCGATTTGGACGTACGGCCCGACGGTCACCCCCGTCGGTGGGTTGGACCCGTCCGTCGGGTAGTTGGACGACGCCATGGTATTGGCCCAGTTGGCATACACCAAGTGGCCAATGTTGTTCGGGTTGGGAAGGGGCGGCGGGATGAAGATGTCGGGCCGATAGGCGATTTGCCCGTAGTTGTTCAGGAAGTTGGCGGACAAATACTGGAGGTTGCCGCCGGCCACCGTGATGGCGGGGATGATATTGCCGGGCGTGGAGGTATTCGGGTCGATGGTGATCAGGGGGATGCCCTGGGCGGCACCCGGCACCGGTTCGCCCGCCGGGTACGGGGTAATCACGGCCGGCAGCGCTTGCAGGTTGGGCAGATCCTGCAGCACTTGCACGGGCGTGTTGTAGCCCTGGCCCGAGGCGAGGCTCACGCCCCCGCGGAAGCGGGCGTCGTAGGCGAAGAACTCGGTTGCCAGGTGGAAAAACCCATTGGCGTCGGGGGAGAAAACCCTGACGTGCGGGCCGCCGCCCGGGCCGGCCGCGCAGATCAGTTCCGCCTTGCCGTCGCCGTCCAGGTCGCCGCAGGCGATGTTAACGCCACCGGTGAACCGCGGGTCGAAGGCCATGAACTGCTGTTTGATGCCGGTGACGACGATCGTGCCGTCCGCGTTCTGCTGGGTGTTCCAGACGATGACGTGGGGCCCGCCGCCGCCTTTCGGCGCGGTCACGAGGGAATCGGGCGTCAGCGGGTTGCCGTCGAAGTTGCCGGTGGCGACGTTGACGCCGCCCCGGAACCCCTGGTTGTACGCCATGAAGATCTGCGATGTAAAGTCGGTCTGGCCGTCGCTCCGCGGCGACGCCGGCTGGCCGGAACTGTTTGGCAGGGAACCGCCGACAGCGTCGTGAATGTCCACGCGGATGGCGACCAGCGGAAACGACCCGGGCCCGGCTCCGATCGCAAGGTAGCCGTTCATCACGGTGCGGTCTTCGAGTGGGGTGAGGGCCGGCGCGAAGCGCACGGCCGACCGCTTCTTCGTCCCGGACTGCGCGGACTTCGATCGGCCGCCGGTCACCCGCGACCACAGGTTGGTGAAACGCATGGGGTGTGTTATCCGAGGAGGGCGGAAGGTGCCTAAGTTGGTGGGCCTATGACAATAAGGGTATCTGGCTGGGCCGGGCGAAGTCAAGCGAAAAGGCCACCTGGCCTGGGCGGCGACTACTGGGCGCGATGATTATCCCTGTCTGGCCTCAGGTGCCAAGTGCCCGACTTGCCAGTAGGGGGTCGGGCAAGCCTCGGCCGCGCAGTTCCTGAGGAAGTCTCCAGCTAGGCGAGGCGGAAGCCATCCTTGACGTGGTGCTGGCGGTCGAGGATTCGCAAGCGGGCCGGCGACCGGCCCTGACCGTCAGAGTTGCCATCGTGACATCAAGACCGTCGTCAATCTGCACGCCGCCCCTTTTGGGAAGTTCTCACTGGTCCACCGACCCGACCGGCGGCGTGGTCGTCCGAGACTGATTGCGCGGGTTATTCGCCTCCGCGAATGGGCCCGATGAGATCTAGTTGTTCACGGTCCGCACGACGAGCATCACGGCCACGGTCCCCGGGGTACGGCCGTGGCGGGCATCGAGGTATTGGCGGACCTGCTTGGAGGCCGGCGCGGCTCGCCAGGGGCCGAGGGACGCTACCATCGCCACCTTGCCGTCCTTCGGCGGCTCGGATTGACCGCCCGGGCCGCCCGCCGGCGGTACGGACTCGGTCCCCGGACGCCGGCCCTCCTGCCCGGTCGCCCCGCTGGATGGGACTTGTCGCGTCAAGTCGGAACCGAATAGGGTCGTAATCTCCCGCCGATCAGCCGCGTCCAGCGCCAGCACGACGGCGCAGTCGAACAGCCCGCTCCCGGCCTTCTGCTCCTCGGCTTGCTTGTCCGCGGTGCCGAGGCGGCGGAGGACTTGGGTCCACTGGGCTACCGTCAGGTCGTCGCAGTACACGAGATACTGGGCCTGCAGCTTACGCTTCAGCGATTCCTGAGCGTTGCCGTCCACGATCAGCCGGATGCCCCGGGCCCGCAGCGCCGCCCTCACCCGGTCGAGCCCGTGGGTACTGTCGGTGCAAAACAGGTCGATGTGGTGGGACTCGGCCTTGCCAAGCTCCTGCTGGAGTTTCTGCCGCACCGGGCCATCGTCCAGGGTACGCATGGGAATGGTCAACAGCCGCGGCGGCGCGACCTTGACGAGTTCGGGCGGCGGT
>DASXAN010000084.1:0-6472 GCA_036406755.1 Gemmataceae bacterium | reverse complement strand
GGCGAGCCGGAGGCGAGCGCATTGCTCGCCTCCGGCTCGCCGCCAAACACGGTATCTTGTCGCGCCTCATTGACCGCCTAAACCCTCAGTACGCCCCGGGAGCCGCGTCATGGAACTCCACGGCCGCCGCGCCGCCATCCTGGTCGAACAGCAGTACCAGGAGCTGGAAGTCTGGTATCCCCTCTACCGTCTCCGCGAGGCCGGTTGTGACGTCGTCGCCGTCGGGCCGGAGGCGGGCAAGACCTACGCCAGTAAGCTGGGCTACCCGGTCAAGAGCGATAAGGCCGCCGCCGATTGCTCCCCCGACGACTTCGACCTGCTCGTCATCCCCGGCGGGTTCGCCCCGGACTACATCCGCCGCTCGGAGCCAATGTTGAAGCTCGTCCGCGGCATGGCCGAGCGGGGCAAGGTCATCGCCGCCATCTGCCACGGCCCGTGGGTGCTGTGCTCGACGGCCGCGCTGAAGGGCAAGCGGGTGACATGCTTCCCGAGCATCCAGGACGACGTGACCAACGCCGGCGGCCGGTACGAGGACGCCGAGGTGGTCCACGACGGTCACCTGATCACAAGCCGCAAGCCGGACGACCTGCCCGCCTTCCTGCGGGCCATCTTCGCCGCCCTGACCGACCAGCCGGCGCGGGTGACGGCCAAGGTGCGATGACGGGGGCGAGTCATGGAGCCGGTGCGGGTCAAGTATTACGGCCTGGTGCCGATGACGAAGTCGGCGTACCTGATCGCCACGCTCGTCGCCGTCATCCTCGCGGTCGCCGTCGTCATCGCCGGGCGTCTGGTCGGCGGCTTGCCGCCGTTCCGCTGGCCGTGGCAGCCGGTCCCCTGGCCGGACGCTGTCGGCGTCGCCGGCTGGCTGTACAACCACTTCTACGACGTGGTCTTCGTCTGCCTGGTCGCCGAGGTGATCGACTTCGTCGTGACGCTCCGCGCCTTCGCCCGCAAGGAGGCCGAGCGGCGGTCGGCCGCACCCGGCCGCGAACCGATCACGCCCCACTGAAAGGACCCGTCTCCATGCCCGCAGCCGCCTTCACCCCGACCAAGCAGGACAAGTTCGCCTTCGGCATCTGGTGCCTCCAGAACCGCGGCCGCGACCCGTTCGGTGACCAGACCCGTCCGGCCCTGTCCGCCATCGACGCGATCACCGGGCTGGCCAAGCGCGGCTGCTACGGGTTCGAGTTCCACGACAACGACATCATCCCGTTCGACGCCACGGCCGGTCAGCGCGATCAAATCCTCAAGGACGTGAAAAAGGCCATCACCGACACCGGCATCAAGCCGACCATGGCGACGACGAACCTGTTCTACCACCCGGTCTTCAAGGACGGGGCGTTCACTAGCACCGACCCGGCGATCCGCCTGTTCGCCACCCAGAAGGTGATGCGGTGTCTGGATATCGCGGCCGAGTTGGGGACCGGGGTGTTCGTCTTCTGGGGCGGCCGCGAGGGCGTGGACGTGGACGCCGCCAAGGACCCGGTGACGACCGGCGGCTGGTTCCGGGAGTCCATGAACTTCCTGTGTGAGTACGTCATCGGCAACGACTACAACATCAAGTTCGCCCTGGAGCCGAAGCCGAACGAGCCGCGGGGCGACTTGTACCTGCCGACGGTCGGCTCGATGCTCGCGTTCATCGCCACGCTCGACCACCCGGAGATGGTCGGCATCAACCCGGAGACGGCCCACGTCAAGATGGCGGGCCTCAACCCGTACCACGAGTTCGCCCAGGCGCTGGACGCCGGCAAGCTGTTCGACGTGCACCTGAACGGCCAGCAGCCGCTGCGGTACGACCAGGACCTGAGCTTCGGCAGCGACAACCTCAAGGAAGCGTTCTTCACCATCAAGCTGCTGAAGGACCACGACTACCAGGGGACGATCGGCTTCGACGCCCACCCGTACCGGTCGGAGGCCGACCCGTGGGACTTCGTCGAGCGGAATCTGCGGACGGCGAAGATCCTGATGGAGAAGGTCCGGCAGTTCAACGAGAACGCGGCGATCCAGGGGTTGTTGAAGGAGATTCACGGCGCGAACAAGGATCTGGCCGGGCTGACGGCCAAGTACAGCACGGACGCGGCGCGGAAGCTCAAGGACATGCCGTTCGACGTGAACGCCCTGACGAACCGCCGGCTGCCGTTCGAGCGGCTGGACCAGCTGGTCACGGAGTTGCTGCTCGGCGTACTATAACTCGCCGCTCAACATCAGAGGACAATTGACATGCCCCCGCAACATGCCCCCGGGTTCCTGAAACTTGTGCAGGACGCCAAGGCGCGGGTCAAGGAGTGCACCGTCCCCGACGTGAAAGCCCGCCTGGACCGCGGCGAGCGCCTGAACCTGCTCGACGTCCGTGAGGAGAGCGAGTACGCCGCCGGCCACATCCCGGGAGCCGTCCACCTGGGCAAGGGCATCATCGAGCGCGACGTCGAGGGCAAGTACCCGGACAAGTCATCCGAGCTGCTGCTGTACTGCGGCGGCGGCTTCCGGTCGGCCCTGGCCGCGGACAACCTGCAAAAGATGGGCTACACGAACGTCATCTCGGTAGACGGCGGCATGCGCGGCTGGCGGCAGGGCGGCTACCCGGAGACGAAAGGCTGATGCTGGCCCGTTCGGAGTCACCGCATGTCTCACGCCCGCGGTGCCATGCTGGTCCTCGCCGCACTGACGGCCGGCTGTGCCCGGCCGACGAGCGGCTTTCTCGACCGTGTTTACAAGGGGCCGGATGGGGTGGCGTCGAAGTACGTCGTGTTTGTGCCGCACGACTACTCGGCCAACCGGCCGCCGCCGGTCATCCTGTTCCTGCACGGCGGCGGTGAGGCCGGTACCGATGGCCGCAAGCAGACCACGGTGGGACTCGGGCCGGCCGTGCGGGCGCGGGAGCAGACGTTCCCGTTTGTGGTCGTGTTCCCTCAGGCCCAGGACTGCGTCCCGGCCACGTTCGCCACGTGGTTGCCGGGCCAGCCGGACGCCGAGCGAGCCCTGGCCATCCTCGCCGCAGTGGAACAGGAATTCCACACCGACCCGACGCGGGTCTTCCTGACTGGCATCTCGGTCGGCGGGTTCGGCACCTGGCAGATGGCCGCAGCCGACCCTCACCGGTGGGCGGCTATCGTCCCGGTGTGCGGCCACGTCCCGCGGACGAAGGTCGCCACCCTCAAGGACGTGCCGTGTTGGTATTTCGTCGGGGCGGACGACGACGTGACGCCCGTCCAGTCCGCCCGCGACATGGTCGCCGCCCTGAAAGAGGCCGGCGGCCGGCCACGATTTACCGAATTTGCCGGCGTCGGCCACAACTGCTGGGACCGGGCGTATGACACGGACGAGTTGTACGACTGGCTTCCCCGGCAGTCCCGCGAGTAACGCCGCCGTACAGTGGCGGTGGGGCTCATCGTTTGATAGCCTTACTTTGTCGCTCCCGCCGCCCCGATAACTCGCGAAATCGTCAACGTCCCCACGTAAGGAGCCTTCCCATGCCGTCCGCGAACCGCCGCGACTTCCTCAAAACGACCGCGGCCGTCGGCGCCGCCGTGACGCTGACCGCCGCCAGCTACGACCGCGTCTACGGGGCCAACGGCCGCATCGGTGTCGGGTTCGTCGGCGTCGGCGGCCGGTGCCAGGCTCACTTGGACGTGGTCAACAAACTCGCCAAGGAGAACAAGGGCGCCGCCCCGGTCGCCGTCTGCGACGTGTGGGACGGGCTGGAACGGCAGTACGAGAGCGGCGGCCGCAAGCGGACCTACCTCCAGGGTCTTTACCCGTCAGCCAAGAAAGTCGGACTGGACCCGGACGACAAGAAACACGTCGTCAAGGACTACCGCCGGCTGCTAGAACTGCCGGAAGTGGACGTGGTGTGCATCGCCACGCCGGACCACTGGCACGCCAAGATTTCCATCGACGCGGCCGCCGCGGGTAAGGACGTGTATTGCGAGAAGCCGATGACCAAGACGATCGACGAGGCCCACGCCGTCGTCGACGCCATGCAGAAGTACAACCGGGTGATGACGGTCGGCGTGCAGTCGATGGCCGAGCCGCGGTGGCGGGAGGCGAACGCCCTGATCAAGTCGGGTGCCGTCGGTCACATCTCCCAGGCCCAGACGAGCTACTACCGCAACTCGACGATGGGCCAGTGGCGGTACTACCGGCTGTGGAAGGAGCAGAACCCCAAGACCATCGACTGGGACATGTTCCTCGGCCACAACTTCTCGATCAACGGCGGCCCGCCGCTCGGGCCCAGCCAGCAGGAGATGCCGTTCGACCGGGCGGTGTTCGCCCAATGGCGGTGCTACTGGCCGTTCGGCGGCGGCATGTACACGGACCTGTTCGTCCACCAAACGACGCACATGATCTCGGCGATGGGCGTCAAATACCCAGCCCGGGTGGTCGGCGGCGGCGGGCTGTACCTGGAATACGACGGACGGGACGTGCCGGACGTGGCCGCCATCGTCGCCGACTACGACGAGGGCTGCCAGCTGGTCATCATGGCGACGATGATCAACGACTACCCGATCGAGGAAGTGATCCGCGGCAAGCTGGCGACGATCAAGTTCACGACGCGGGACGGCAAGATGGGCTACGAGGTGTTGCCGCAGGGCGCGAGCGGCGGTCCGGGTCGGCCGAAGGTGGCCGGCGAAGAGAAGGGCAACTTGCAAGCGGCCATGCCGAACCGGGACACGACGCCGGAGCTGTGGGAGAACTTCCTCGAGTGCGTCCGCAGTCGTCAGCGGGCGACGTTCTCCCCGCCAGAACTCGGGGCGGCCGCATTCACGACCGTGTCGCTGGGTGTGAAGAGCTACCGGGAGGGCAAGGCCCTGTTCTGGGACAAGGAGCAGCGGAAGCCGACCGAGGCTGACGCCAGCTGGGCGTCGCGGTGGGAGGCCCGGAGTAAGAAGCACGGCAAGCCGAACCAGATCGCCGGCTGGCACGGCGACGAGAAGGGCAGCACGATCACGCCCGAGGACTACCAGAAGCTCGGCGGGCCGTGGATCAATGGCAAGGACCCCGCCGGCAGTGCGTGAACCGACCGGCATCCGCGGCGGGCCGGCCCCGGGTGGGGCCGGCCCGTTTCATTTCTAGCGTTAATCGGTTGTGAATCCGGGACGATGATTCTTGCAGTCGGCGTTGAATGTCTTACAATCCCAGCACGTTATCGCCGCACTCACACGCGAGGGCACTAACACATGGCCAGGGCGAAGGCGTCGAGCGGGGAGAGTAAGAGCGGCCTGTTCAAGCGGCTGTTCGAATCGAACCCGGACCTGCTGAAGGTGCCGAGCATCGACGAAGTGATGAAGATGTTCGAGTCCGAGACCGGCCGGTCGGCCACGGACAAGGACCGGGCCGTGGCGGCGAACATCAAGAGCAAGCTGCGGAAGGCGCACGGCCTCCGCGGCCGGCGGCGGCGGGGCCGGAAGCGCGGCCGGCCGCTCGGGTCCGGGACGCGGACGACTGCCGTTGCCGTCGCCGCCCCGCGGGCGAGCGCCACGCTGGCACTGGAGGACGCGATCGAGGATTGCATCTACCTGGCCCGGAAGATGGAGTCCGAGCGGCTGGCCGACGTGATCAAGTTGCTGCGCCGCGCCCGCAACCAGCTCGTCCTCGTCACCGGCTCGCGCTGAGATCGGCGGGCCGGCGCGGCCACCCGCGCCGGCCCTGTCCATCGCCGACCGCCGCGGCTACAACCCCCGTCATGACCCCGATCCCGGCCCAGCGGGCGCACGCCCGCCGCGTCTTCCGCGCCCTCACGAAGCTCTACCCCGACGCCCGCTGCGCCCTCGACCACCGCTCGCCGCTGGAGCTGCTGATCTCGACGATCCTTTCGGCACAGTGCACGGACGCGCGAGTGAACCTGGTCACGCCCGCCCTGTTCGCCCGCTACCGAAACGCGAAGGCGTACGCTACGGCCAACCTGCGCGAGTTGGAGTCGTACATTCAGTCCACCGGCTTCTATCGGGCGAAGGCCAAGAACATTCAGGCGTGCTGCCGCCGGCTCGTGGACGAGCACGGCGGCAAAGTGCCGGACACGCTGGAAGAATTGGTGACACTCCCCGGCGTCGGCCGGAAGACGGCCAATGTCGTGCTCGGCGACTGCTTCGGCGTGCCAGGGATTACGGTAGACACGCACGTCGGCCGCCTCAGCCGCCGGCTCGGGCTGACGATCCACACCGACCCCGCGAAGGTGGAGCAGGACATCATGAGATTGCTCCCCGCCAAGGACTGGGTGATGTTCAACCACCGCATGATCACGCACGGCCGGCGGGTGTGTTTCGCGCGGAAGCCGGACTGCCCGAATTGTGCGCTGGCGAAGCTGTGCCCGAAGGTCGGCGTGGACTTGAAACCGAAACGGGCCTGAATCATGGACACCCTCCTCGACCGCTTCCTGCGGTACGTCCGCATCGACACCCAGGCCGTTGAGCAGACGACCGCGTACCCGAGCTCGCCCGGCCAACTCACGCTCGGCAAGATGCTTGTCGGCGAG
>DASXAN010000083.1:0-2368 GCA_036406755.1 Gemmataceae bacterium | reverse complement strand
GATCTGTCCGCCGGGGCCTTCTCCACCGCCGCCTTCGCCCACGTCACCGCGTCGGCGAACCGCCCGGCCGCCGCGTACGCCGCCGCCAGTGTGTCCAACAAGCCCGCCTTCTCCCAGTTGGTCAACTCACAGCACCGCTCCGCGTAGCCGACGGCTCGCGGCCCGTCCACCACGGCCGCGTCCGGGCAGGTCGCCAGGATCCACGCCAGGTAGTTGTGCGTCGCCGGATCGTCGGGGTCGCGCTCCAGCGCCCGCACGTGGTCGGCGACGGCCGCCGTGTAGTCGCCGCGGGCGTAGTGGACGCTGGCCCGCAGGTTGTACGCCGCCGGGTCGTCCGGGTTTGACTCGGCCGCGGCGGTAAAGTCGGCGAGGGCCGCGTCGTTCTCGCCCCGCTTGCGGCGGATCAGGCCGCGCTGCAAGTGGGCCTGGGCGTTGTCCGGCTCGGCGGCCAGGACGGCGTCGTAGTCGGTCAGGGCCGTTGCCGTGTCGCCGAGGTCGTCGGCCACGCCGCCGCGGTACAGGCGGACGGTGGCGTCGTCCGGCCGCAGGGCCAGCGCGGCGTTGAAGTCGGCCAGGGCGGCGGCCGGCTCGTCCCGCCGCAGGTGCGTCAGCCCGCGGTTGAAGAGGGCCCCGTAATCGTCCGGGTTGACGGCGAGGGCGGCGGTGAAGTCGGCGACGGCCTCGGCCATCTCACCGGCGTCGGCCCGGACGATGCCGCGGAGGTTGTAGGCGGCGGCGTTGTCCGGCTCCAGGGCCAGCGCCCGCGTCAGGTCGGCAACGGCCCGGGCGTGGTCGCCCTGGTCGGCGTACGCCCGGCCGCGGTGGAAGAACGCCTCGGCGAGTTGCGGGTCCAACCGCAGGGCGGTGGAGTAGTCGCGGATCGCCGCCTCGGCGTCGTCGCCGCGGGCGCGGACCAGGCCGCGGTAGTGGTAGGCGCGGGCGAACTGCGGGTGGCAGCGGACGGCCGCGTCGTAGTCGGCCAGGGCTTGGTCGTCGTCGCCGCGGGCGGCGTGGGCGTTGGCCCGGTTGAAGTAGACGCGGGCGGCCTTCGGGTCGAGCCCCAGCGCGGCGGTGAAGTCGGCCAGGGCCTCGTCGTACTCCTCCCGCCGGGCGTGGACGACGCCGCGGCCGTTGAGCGGGTCCGGGTCGTCGGGGTCCAGGCGGATGGCGTCGGAGAAGTCGGCCAGGGCGTCGGCGTCGGCCCCGAGGTCGGCGTGGGCCATGCCGCGGTTGTGGAAGGCGGCGGCGAAGTCCGGCCGCAGGCCGACGGCGGCGGTGAAGTCGTCGGCCGCCGCGGCGTACGCCCCGGCCGCGACGCGGGCGTTGGCCCGCAGGAAGTACAGGTCCGCGTCGGCCGGGTCGGCGTCGATCGCCTCGGTGAGCGCGGCGACGGCCCGGTCGTGCTCGCCGCGGCGGAGGTAGACCTGGGCACGGGCGAGGAGGGTTTTCGGGTCGGGGGGAGGGGTGTCCATACACATCGGCTCGGGGCTGTTGATCGTTCCCCCCTCTCCCGGCTTTGCGGGAGAGGGGAGCAAGAGGTTACTCCTGAAACGGGTTCGGCGGGAACGTCTGTAAGTCCTCGCCGCCGACCCACGACTCCTCGCCGTCGGCGAACGTGACGCACACCTCCTCGGCCGCCGACTCCTTCACCCGCGCCGGCTCGAAGTCCCCGTCCCACCGCTTGGCCAACACCAGTGCCCCGATCTTCGGCCGGCCGGACTCGACCACCAGCGGCACGACCGTGTTGGCGTCCAACCACATCGCGTCGCCGTCGTCCCAGGTGACGTGCCGCAGCGGCCCCTCGACGTCGTCCACCCGCCCCGGGTACCACCGCCCGTCCAGCCACACCGCCCAGACGCGGGTGTCGGGGGTGAGCGCCTCGGCCCGGCGGGCCGACTCCGGCAGCAGGTCCACCGTCTCACACCAGAACTGGCGGAACTGCGACGTGACCTGGTGCACCCGGCCGACGTGGGCCGTCACCGTCCCCGCCTCCCACGCGACCCGGCTGGGGCCGCGGCACGGCCGGGCGACCACCTTGGTCCCGATCGGCACGACCGCCTGCCGGGCCGCCCGCGTCGCCCCGCACGGGCACGGCGTGTTCTCGACGATCCACCCGCACTGCGTACACCGCATCGGCCGCCCTCAATCCCGCCGCCGCACCTTGATCCCGCCGGTCCCGTTGCCCGGCTTCACCGCCGGGACGATCACCACGGGCAGGTCCAATTCCTTCGCCTTGGCGTTCAGCTTCGCCAGGTCGCCGGCGACCAGCGCCTGGAACTCGCCCGTCAGCTTGCCCAGTTCAGCGGCCAGCCCGGCGTACACCTGACGCATGCCCTGCGTCGGCGGGCCGTCCCCCTCCTTGACCGCC
>DASXAN010000082.1:0-9317 GCA_036406755.1 Gemmataceae bacterium | reverse complement strand
CGGTGAGACAAGCGGCTCGGCAGGAGCCTCGCCCTCCCGGACCGCCGGCCGCTACGGCTCGGCGAAAAGCGCAGTAGTGCGCGTTGCGGTCGGGTGTCGCGGGTGGCACGGCCGGCGCCTGCTGCGGGCGGGAGGGTGAGCCTTGACCACGGACCAACTGGCGTTCATGGCCCTGGCCGTCGCCGGCGGCCTGCTCTACCACCTGGTGCAAAAGGTCGTCCCCGCGGGCGCGAACCCGTTCACCGTCCTGTTCCACGCCTACCTGGCCGCCACCCTGTTGAGTCTGGCCGTGGTCGCCTGGATCGACCCGAAGGAGCTGCGGGCCGCGTTCGCCCGGCCGTCGGCGGTCTCGGTGCTGCTGGGGGTGGCCGTCTTCGGCATCGAGGCCGGGTTCCTCCTGGCCTACCGGAGCGGCTGGCCGGTCGGGTGGGCGGCGCTCGTCCAGAGCCTGCTGCTCACGCTCGTCCTGCTGCCGATCGGCTACCTCGTCTTCCGGGAAGACGTGTCCCTCGTCCGCCTGGCGGGCGTGGCCCTGTGTCTGGCCGGCATGGCCCTCCTCATCAAGCGGTGAGCGCCGGGACGTCTGGTGGCGAGAACTGAGGCGCGGACGACTCTTAGCGCCCGCCCGCCGGCGCGGCGGGCGGTCGGGGGCTGAGTTGCAGCGCCTTCATGCCGTCGGCGGCGGCCTCGGCCCACCGGCCGAGGGCGGCGTACGCCGCGGCCCGCCGCTGGAGCAGTCGCCGATCGCCCGGCCGGGCGTCGATCAGCCGGCCCAGGTGGAACGCGGCGGCGAACCAGTGGCCCGCCTTTTCACACGCGGCGGCCTGCTGCCGGTGCCAGGCCAGCGTGCGGTTCTGCACGCCCCGGGCCAGGGCCGCGGCCGCTTCCGGGCCGGGACCCTGTGTGTCCAAGAAGACCAGGGCGGTGGAGTTGGCCAGGGCCAGCCGCTCGCCGTCGGGACTGAACGCCAGGCTGGACAGGCCGTCCCGGTCGATCGTCAGTGCCTCCCGCCCCGAGGTCACGTCCCAAATCTTGACCGTGCCGAACCGGCTGCCCGAGACCAGGCGAAGCCCGTCGGGGCTAAAGGCGATGTCCCGCACCCACTGGGGGTCGCGACTGTCCACCCGCTTGCCCGCGCCGGTGACGGCGTCCCACAGCCGGACCTCGCCGTCCCGGGCGGCGGACGCCAGCACCGTCCCGGCCGGGGAGAACCGCACCACGGTCACGGCGTCGGCGTGCCCGGCCAGAGTCCGGAGCTCGCCCCCGCCGTCCGCGTCCCAGAGCCGCACGGTGCGGTCCACGCCGCCGGACACGAGCCTCCGCCCGTCGGGGCTGAACGCCAGACCGGTGACGGCCCCGCGGTGGCCGGCCAGGGTCGCCACGGGTTCTCCCGAGGCCGCCTCCCACAACCGCACCGTACCGTCCGCCCCGGCCGTGGCCACCCGCCCGCCGTCCGGGCTGAATGCCACGTCGTGGACGGTCCCGGCGTGACCGCGGAGCGTGGCGGCGGTCCGCCCCGCCTCCGCGTCCCAGACCCGGGCCGTGCCGTCCTCGCTGCCGCTCACGAGCTGCCGCCCGTCCGGGCTGTACGCGACGCGGGTGAGCCAGCTCGCGTGGCCCTTCAGCTCCTGGACCACGCGGGCGCGACCCACGTCCCAGACCCGGAGCGTCGGCGCCCCCGTCCCCGGGCTGCCGCTCCGGAGGCCGCCGGCCAGGGCGAGGCGGCGGCCGTCCGGGCTGAACGCCATGCCGGTGATGCCCGCCGTGTGCGGCGTGTACGAGGGCGGCGCCAGCTCCCGCCCGAGGTCCCAGACCCGCACGGTCCGGTCCGTCCCGCCCGACGCCAGCCGGCGGCCGTCGGGGCTGAAGGCGACGGTCACCACCTCGCCGTCGTGGCCCCGCAGGCTGCACCACTTCCGGCCCGACGCGGCCAGCCACACGTCCACGGACCGGTTGCGGGAGGCCGAGGCCGCGAACTGCCCCGACGGGTGGAACGCCACCCGGTGGACAACGTCGCCGACCGCCCGCACGCCGACGACCTGCGGCGGCGCGGCGGTCAGGTCGAGGACCTTGGCGGTCGCGTCCCAGCCGCCGACGGCGAGGTGCCGCCCGTCCGGCCCGAACGCCACGCCCCGCAGGTCGGGTGCCCGGTGCACCACGGTCCCGTCGCCGGTGGCCAGGTCCCAGAGGCGGGCCGTGCCGTCGTGGCCGACGGACGCGACCGACCGCCCGTCCGGGCTGAACGCCACGCCGAAGGCGTCGGAGCCGTGCCGCCCCAGGTCGCGGAGCCGTTCGCCGGTGCGGGCGTCCCACAGGCCGATGGCGCCGTTCGCCCCGGCCGTGGCCAGGCGGTCGCCGTCCGGGCTGTAGGCGATGTCCAGCACGTTGCCCACCGACCGGGCCAGGGTGCAGGCCACCGTGCGGGTCTCCAGGTCCCAGACCTGGACGGTGTCGGGGACGCGCTTCTGGAACGAGGCCGTGGCCACGGCCAGCCGCCGGCCGTCCGGGCTGAACGCCAGGCCGAACACCGCCAGCGGCGTCCGGACGAGCGTGCAGACCTCCCGACCGGTTTCGACGTCCCAGAGCTTGACCTCCCCCGGGGTGTCGGTGCCCCACTCGCCGACCGCGGCGGCCAAGAGGCGGCTGTCCGGGCTGAACGCCACCCGGCGGATCGAGCCGGAGTGGCCGGCCAGGGTGACGGCGTCCGGGTGGCAGAGGCGGTGGAGATACCGCCACTCCCAGTGCCGCCGGTCCTCCGGGCACTCGTCCAGCAGATCCCGCGCCCGCAGCAAGTTGCCGGCCGACCATTCGCGGTAGGCCGTTGCGATCCGACTGAGGTAGAGGTCGGTGGTGATGACCTCGTTCTGGGCCTCGATCTGCGCCCGCGCCTCGGCCTCCAGCCGGCGGGCGGCCTCGGCCTGCCGCCACAGCCACGTCGCCGCCGGGAAGCCGACGGCCGCGACCAGCCCGACCACGGCCAGCAGCGCCGCCGCCGCCGGCCGCCGCCGGGACCACTTCCACGCCCGGACCCACGCCCCGGTCGGCCGCGCCCGGATCGACTCGCCCGCCCGGAACCGCCGCAGGTCGTCGGCCAGGCCCCCGGCCGCGGCGTACCGCCGGGCCGGGTCCTTCTCCAGGCACTTCAGGGCGATCGTCTCCAGGTCGCGGGGCGCCTTCGGCTGCAACCGCCGCGGCGGCACCGGGTCCTGCTCCCGCGCCTGGGCGAGCGTGTCCACCACCGTCTCGCCGCGGAACGGCGGCCGGCCGGTCAGGCACTCGTACAGGATCGCCCCCAGCGCCCACACGTCCGCCGCCGGGCCGACCCGGGCCGCCGGGCTCCCGCCGGTCTGCTCCGGCGCCATGTAGCCCGGCGTGCCGACGACCTCGCCCGTCCGTGTCCGGCCGCCGGCCGTGGACGCCCCCGGCCCGCCGGCGAGTCGTTTCGCCAGGCCGAAGTCGGTGATCTTCGGACAGGGGCCCGAGGCCTGAGGCCAGACGTCCGGCGGCAGTCGCCAGGTGACGGCTTCGTCCGACCTCTGGCCCCCGACGTCCGGCCCCGGACCTTTGGCCTCCGGCCTCTGGAGCAGGATGTTGCTCGGCTTCAGGTCGCGGTGCAGCACGCCGTTGTCGTGGGCGTACTGCACCGCCCGCGCCAGGGCCTCCATCAGCCCGGCCGCCTCGGCGGCCGCCAGCGGGGCCGCGGCCAGCCGGTCCGCCAGGCTGCCGCCGCCGACGTACTCCATCGCCAGGAACGGCCGGCCGTCCTGCTCGCCGACCTCGTACACCTGCACGATGTTCGGGTGCTGCAACCGGGCGGCCGTCTCCGCCTCCCGCCGGAACCGGTCCCGGTCCTCCGGGCCGGCCAGTTCGCCCGACAGGATCATCTTCAGGGCGACGACCCGGTTCAGGCCCGGCTGCCGCGCCCGGTAGACGACGCCCATGCCGCCGCGGCCGACCTCGTCGAGCAGCTCGTAGCGGCGGCTGACGGGCGGACCGTCCGCCGCGCCGGGTTCGCCCCCGGCCGTCGCCGCGTCGGTCGCGTGGCGGACCAGGGTTTCGTGGATGTCGAACGACTTCCGCAGCTCCTCCCGCCAGTCGGGGAAGCGGCGGTAGTACTCGTCGTAGGCCGGCTGCTCGCCCAGCCGCTCGCGGCGGACCAGCTCGTCATAGACGAGCTGCAACGCGCTATCGGGGTCGGCGGCCACGTCGGGGTACGCCGCCAGCACGGCCTCCGCCGGCCGCGGCTCGCCCGACCGCAGCCGCCGGTCCAGCTCGGCGCAGGCCTCCCCGAGACGGAGGTCCTGATCCGGGGATCGCGTCTGCGGCCCCGCCATGTCCCGTTCCCCCCACCCGCCCGGTGGCCCCGGGTTCGCCGCAGTGTAACACAACCTCCCGCCCGGGGCACCGTGGCAACCGCGCCACGGGACACGGATTCATGCGGCGGCAGGGCGTTGGCGCAACACAAAACCGGGCGCTTGCCCGGGGTGGCGGGCCGCTGGTAGACTGGCCGGCACGGGTCGTGAATGGGAACTCGCCTGATGCCGCCGACCAACGAGTTTGCGGACCTCCTGGACCGCGTCCGCCGCGGCGACCGGGAGGCGTTGGGCGGCCTGCTCCGCGAGTACGAGCCGGCCCTGCGGCGGTTCGCCCGCGCCCACCTCGGGCCGGCCCTCCGCCCCTACGCCGACTCCCTGGACCTGGTGCAGTCCGCCCACAAGAGCGTCATGGTCGCCCTGTGGAGCAACCGGTACGAGTTCTCCAGCCCGGAGAAGCTGCTCGCACTGGCCAAGACGATCCTGCACCGCAAGGTGGCCCGGCTGGCCGAGCGCGCCGGCCGGCAGAAGCGCTCGGACGCCGGCCCGGGCGGCGACGACTCGCGGGCCGGGCCGATCCAGTCCGCGCCGAGCCCGGACGCCGGCCCGGCCGCCGTCGCCGAATTCCACAACGCCCTGGAACACGTCTGCCGGCAGCTCAACGACCGGGAGCGGCACATCCTGATGCTCCTGCTCCAGGGCCACACGCGCAAGGAGATCGCCGAGGCGCTCGGCGAGGACCCGCACGCCTTCCGGGTGTACTGGGGCCGGGTGATGGCCCGCCTGCGGGAGAGCGGGGCGCTGACCGCCTGGATGGGATCGACGGTCGCGTAGTCCACTCGCTCCACGAGCGGACGGCATAACCCCTCACGGCGATTTCCTGTTGCGCGACCCGCCCCCGAGCGCATGGCAAGGGGGGATCTGTCGCCAGACCGGAAGGCGTGACGATGGGCCAATCCGTTCGAGTCGGGTCGCGCGCGGTCGCCGTCGAGGAGTCGTGGCTGCCGACGCGGTTCGTCCGCAGCCACCACCGCTTCGCCCTGACCTGGCCGGACGACGCCGCGCTCGAAATCCGGTACCACTGGGGCGTGCGGCTGCTGGCCTGGTTCTTCTGCCTGCTGGGCGGGCCGGTCGTGGTCCTCGGGCTGCTGCCGGTGGTCGAAGCGCTGGCCCGGCCGGGGGCGGCCGACTTCGGCGGAACGGCGTGCTGCCTGCTCTGGGGCGTCCCGGTCACCGCGCTGGGCGTCTGGCTGTTCGGGCCGCGGTACCGGTTCGACACGTCCGCCGGCCTGCTCACGATCCGCCACTGCGCGCGGACGCGCCGCCAACCGCTGGCGCCGATCCTGGCCGTCCAGGTGATCGACGCCGGCTGGTTCGGCACCGGGCCGCGGGCCGGCCCCCGCGAGGCGACGCCGGTCCGGTACCGGAGCTACCAGTTGAACCTGGTCCTCGACGACCCGGGCGAGCCGCGGCTGTTCGTGGCCTACGACTGCGACCTGACGGACATGGCCCGGAAGGCCGCCATCCTGGCCGACTTTCTCGGCGTCCCTCTCCTCGCCGCCCCCGAAATCCACGAGCTGGTCCGCCCGTTTCGCCGGCACGACACGGCCCGGCCGGCGGACGGCCGGCGGTTCCGCGGGACCGACGCCCTGCCGGCCGTCCGCGACCGCCGGCTGCCGGAGCCGTACCGGTCGTGGGTCGACCGCACGCGGCCCCTGCCGCCGCGGGTGCGGCTGCTGCCCCGGTCCGTGGACGTCCTGTACGACCTGGGCACGTTCGTCATCGTCGGCGGCATGTTCATCGGGATGGACGTGGCCATCGTCTTGACGTTTTGGGAACGACTCGCCGCCGCCGACCGGGCGCTGGACGTGGTCCTGGGGGCCGTCGTTGTGCTGGTCGGACTGCTGCCGTTCGCCCTGCTGCGGCGGCTGTGCTTCACGCTCGCCGCCTGGCGCGACCGGAAGCGGGGGACGCTCCGCCAGGGCATTCTGGTCGGCCCCGAGGGGTTGCTGGTGCGGATGGAGCCGAACCGCTGCCACCCGATCGCCCTGGACCGCTTCGTGACCGCCCGGATCGACGACCGCGGGGACAGCGGCAAGACGCCGGATTACGTCATCGACGCGCTCGACGGGCGGGTGGCGTTCTTCTTCCACCGGTCCGAGGACCATCCCGAGGTCCTCAGCCGGTGCGTCGCCGAGCTGCGGTCGGCGGCGGCGTCTGCGTAGTCCACTTGCGGAGCGCGTGGACTCCGGGAAACCGGCCGCCCCGTCTCATTCTTTCCCCCCGCGACAAATTCCTGTTGCGCGACCGGCCCGCCGGTGCATGACAAGGCCAGAGTCGTCGCCCGACCGGGTCCGAGCACGTTCCGCGGGAGATCAACCCGTGCCACTCGCGATCAACCAACCGACCCTGGCAACGCCCGGCGTGTTCCTGGTGCCGCCACCGCCCCGGCCTCGGTTCGTCAGCCCGTCCCCCGGCCTGCGGCGGCTGCCTGTCACCAGACCGTTCCACCGCTTCGACCGGACGGCCAACGTCGCCGGGCTGCCGAGCGTCGGCGTCATTCCGTTCATTACTGCCCTGGGGCCGTGTCCGGACGGGGTCCAGTTGGTGATTCCGCCGGTGCCCGGTCACCGCTACTTCGTACACTTCGTCGGCGTGCACCTGAAGGCACTGGATTTCCTGATGTTCGACAACTGCATGCTGTACCTGAAACACGGCACCCTGCCGACGCCGACGAGCTGGGATTACCGGAGCTACCACTGTCCGGCGGGAATATTCGGCACGGGGGCCTTCTTCGCCGAGGCAGAGATCTACGATCCGGCCCAGGGCCACTGGTACGGCCTGCTCTGCCCCAACCCCATCCCCCGCGGCACCCCGCGGGGTACCGGCGGCCCCGAAATCGCGTACCTGTCGATCACGTGGCACTAGCCGAAGTCCGGGTACGAGGCGCGGACCCGAGAACCCGGTCCGCCGCCAGTTGTTCAGGCGGTGATGAACGCGCATCAACCGGTCAGGAGAGTCACGAGGAGCACGCACATGTTGAACAATGCCCGACCCCAGTTTGCCTGGAACGCCCCCGGGTTCGTGATGAACTCGGGCCAGATGGCGGACGAGGGACCGGAAGAACGCACTGGTGCCGGCGCCTACAAGTACCGAACCCTCAAGATCACACCTGCGGAAATCCACCTGGTGCAGTCGGCCTTGTGGGCCTGGGGGGTCACCTTCCAGGGCGCGCAGCAGTTCGCGACCGGCTCGCCGGTCAACAACCCCGCGGACCGGCAGGCGATCTCCGGCATGGTGGGCCAACTCCTGAAGATCGTGGCCGTCCGGCATGACCAGTACAAGTAGCAACGAAGGGACTCGGGGCGGGATGAACCCGAACCTGGCCTCACAGGCAGATGCGACCAGCTATGACCGGGTCCCCTACCCGGGAAGGCCGGCGCCGGCGAGCCACTGCCGGCGGCTGGAGGCGGTCGCGGCGCTGTTCGGGTTGTCGCCCGCCCCGCCCGCGACGGCCCGCGTCCTGGAACTGGGGTGCGGGTTCGGCGGCAACCTGCTGCCGCAGGCCGTGGAGTACCCGGCGGCCCGGTTCGTCGGCTGCGACGCCGCGGCAACGGCGATCGCCGCCGCCGAGGCCCAGGCCCGCGCCCTGGGGCTGGCCAACGTCGAGCTGCGGCACGAGGACCTGTGCGGCGTGGACGCGGGCTGGGGGCGGTTCGACTACGTCATCTGCACCGGCGTGTTCTCCTGGGTCGGCCCCGACGTCCGCCGCCGCATCCTCGAGATTCTGCGAACGAACCTGGCCCCCGGCGGCGTGGCCTACGTGTCCTACAACACGCTGCCCGGCTGGCACCTGCGGCGGGCGGTCCGCGACCTGATGTGCTACCACGCCGCCGGGTTCGACGATCCCACGCAGGCTGTCGCCCAGGCCCGGGCCGCCCTCGCCCTGGTGGCCGAGGCGCAACCGGACGACACGGCCTACGCCGCCCTGATCCGTGAGGAATACGCCAAACTGAGCCGGGCCGACGACTGGTACCTGTACCACGAAATGCTGGAGGAGCATAACCAGCCGGTCGCCTTTCAGGAATTTGTGCGGCAGGCGGAGGCCGCCGGGCTGCAATACGTCGGGGCGGCGGACCTGCCGCGGATGTTCGCCCACGACCTGCCGCCGTCGGCCCGCACGTTTGTGGACGGCCTGCCGCTCGAGGCCCGCGAACAGTACCTCGATTTCCTCCGCGGCAACGCCTTCCGCCGTGACATTCTCTGTCTCCGGGAACTGTCGCCCGACCGGCGGCCGGACCCGTCGGCCCTGGACCGGTTCTCCGTCGGACTGACCCACGACGCGCGGCCGGAGGCCGACGAGTCTGGGGAGCCATTGCGACTTTGCGTGGGCCGCTGTGATTTGCCGTGTCCGGCCCCGCTGGCCGCCGCCGTGCGCCATGTCGCCGAGCGGCGGCCGGAATTTGTTCCGGTCTCCCGGCTGCGCGAGATCGCGCGCCGGCCGCCGGGGAGCGACGACGGCGATTGCCTCATGCGCTTCCTCCTGGACGCCGTGACGGCCGGCGCCCTGGAGGCCGTCCTGTCGCCGCCGCGGGTGACGGGCCGGGTCGGCGAGCGGCCGGTGGCCAGCCCGTGGGCCAGACTGCAAGCCGGCGGTGATGGCACGCTGACCAACCAAAACCACGAGCCGGTCCCGATCAGTGACGTGGCGCGGATGACGGTCCGGCTGCTGGACGGCACCCGCGACCGGCGGGCCGTCGCCGAGGCGGTTGGGCGCGAAGTGAACGCCGGCCGCGTGCCGCCGGGTCGCCTCAACGGGGCCGGCGAGCCCGCGGACGTCGCGGGCCTCGTGGACCACGTCCTGGCCGGCCTCGCCCGTGCCGCGCTCCTGATCGCCTGACGTCGGGAATCGACCGTTTGAACGGGGGGATCGTTATGCGAAACGGCCTGGTGTTCGTGATCTGCCTGGGGGTCGGCGGGCTGTCGTGCCTGCCGGCCGCCGCC
>DASXAN010000081.1:0-5559 GCA_036406755.1 Gemmataceae bacterium | reverse complement strand
GTTCAAGCGGGCCGAGGCCGAGGCCAACGAGCGGACGGCCAAGCTGCTCTCGATCAAGGGCAAGCGGACGCCGATCGAGTTCCACCGCGAGCTCGGCCGGCTGATGTGGGACGACTGCGGCATGGCCCGGACGGCGCAAAGCCTGAAGAAGGCGCTGCAACGCATCCCGGAGATTCGGGAGGAGTTCTGGCGGAACGTGAGCGTGCCGGGGTCGGGGGCGGACCTGAACCAGGCGCTGGAGCGGGCCGGGCGGGTGGCCGACTTCCTCGAGTTCGCCGAGCTGCTGTGCCTGGACGCGCTGGAGCGGAACGAGTCGTGCGGCGCCCACTTCCGCGAGGAGCACCAGTTCACCGAGGCCGACCCCGCGGTGAAAGCCGGCACGACCAGCGCCGGCGAGGTGAAGCGGGACGACGAGCACTACATGTACGTGGCGGCGTGGGAGCACGGCGGCGTCGGCACGCCGCCGACGCTGCACAAGGAGCCGCTGGTGTACGAGGAAGTGAAGCCGAGCGTCCGCAGTTACAAGTAGGTCGGTGGCGGGTCTTAGCCCCGAAGGGGCGGGACAGCGTTAGCCCAGGGCGCGAGCCCTGGGGCCGAGTGCCCATAATCCACCGCAGCCCCGAAGGGGCGACACATGCCGGACGACGTTGTGTCGCCCCTTCGGGGCTACTCGCAATCGGTTGCCAGGACCCCAGGGCTCGCGCCCTGGGCTAACGCTGTCCCGCCCCTTCGGGGCTGAAGCGGGACCGGCCCGACGCATAGGAGCAGCCAACATCGTGACGACCAACGGTCATCCCACCATCCACGTTTATCTTCACATCTGGCGGCAGAAGAACGCCCAGTCGCCCGGCCGCATGGTCGATTACGAGATCGACGTCAGCCCCGACACCTCCTTCCTCGAAATGCTCGACCTCTTGAACGAGGACCTGATCAAACAGGGCCAGGAGCCGGTCGCGTTCGACTACGACTGCCGCGAGGGCATTTGCGGCACCTGCGGGCTGATGATCAACGGCCTGGCCCACGGCCCGGTCCGCGGCACGACCGTCTGCCAGCTCCACATGCGGTCCTTCCGCGACGGCGACCACATCAGTGTCGAGCCGTGGCGGGCGGCGTCGTTCCCGGTCGTCAAGGACCTGGTCGTGGACCGCAGCGCGTTCGACCGGATCATCGCCGCCGGCGGGTACGTGAGCGTCAACACCGGCGGCGCCCCGGACGGGAACGCCCTGCCGGTGCCGCAGACGGCCCAGGAGGCGGCGATGGACGCGGCCGCGTGCATCGGCTGCGGGGCGTGCGTGGCGGCGTGCAAGAACGCCTCGGCGATGCTGTTCGTGTCGGCGAAGGTGGCCCACCTGGCGCAGCTGCCGCAGGGCCAAGCGGAAGCCCCGACGCGGGCCCGGCACATGGTCGAGCGGCACGACGCGGAGGGGTTCGGCAGCTGCACCAACTACTTCGAGTGCGAGGCGGCGTGCCCGAAGGAGATCAGCGTCAAGCACATCGCCATCCTCAACCGCGAGTACGGCAAGGCCGTGCTGGCGGGCACCGAGTAGCCGTCACCGGCCGTCGGCCTGCGGCCGGTCCAGTTCGGGCAGGGTCCGGTCCCACATCAGCCCGGCTCCGAAGCGGCCGAGCAGGCTGCGCCACGCCGGCCCGCTGATGTCCGTCAGCCGCAGCCGCACAGTCTCCAAGTTTCGCAGCTGGGGCGAGTCAACCAGCGCCCGGACGGCCGCGTCCGTGAACGTGGGCTCGCTGGTGGCGTCCGAGTTGTCGCTCAGGTCGAGCGTCCGCAGTCTGGTCAGGTGCGCGGACGCGGCCAGCGCCTCCAGCCCCTCCGACCGGATCCGGTTGCCCGGCAGCTCCAATTCCCGCAACTCCGCCAGGGCGGGCCACGCGGCGATGCGGGCGGCGTCGCGGGCGCCGAGGTCGGTGTTCGGCAGCGATAGTCCGTAGAGGCGGCGGACGTGCGGGCTGGCGAGCAGGGCCGCCAGCACCGGCCGGGCCTCGTGCAGTCGGACCGACCAGAGCGGGGCGTCCCGGAACAGGTCGTCCCCGGCGGCGACGAATTCGGCCGCGGACATGACCAGTTGCGGCACCAGGAAGCCGCGGAAGAACGGGCCGGCCCCGTCCTGCGGCTGGCCCCGCCGCCACGCCCGGCCGTGCCGCATCAGCAGCGCCCGCTCCCGCCGGCGGTCGGCCTCCCGCCCGCCCGGCGGGGCGGCGGCCAGCGCGCACTGGAGGCGGACGAACTCGGCCCGGTCCGCCTCGCCGTGCTCGTCCAGCCAGTCGGCATAGACCAGCCGCGGCAGGTCGTCGTGCGGCCGGTCCCAGATCGCCCGCAGAAACGCGTCCCGGTCGGCCATGCCCGCCCCCCGTTGCCCCGATTGTACCGCCCCGGCCGGTAGCCGTGACCTATCCTTGCGCGACCCGCCTAACCGCCCCGGAGGTGAGCCGTGCCCAAGCCCGTGCCGTTCGAAGTCCCCCGCTGGGGCTACTACCTGATCCTCGCCGGCGGGATCGCATACACGGCGATGTACCTGAACGAAGAACGCCAACTCCGCCGCATCCCGACGGAGTACCGCGAGGCCCCCTGTACGGTCACCCACGCCCGGATGATCGTTCATTCCCGCCGCTGGAGCGAAGGGAGCGGCTACAGATCCGGATACACGCCGGTCATCACCTACCGCTACACGGTGGACGGGACGACGTACACGTCGGACACGTACCGCCGGCCCGAGCGGCCGATGGGCGACTGGCGGAAGGTGAACAACCTGATGGTGACCCACGCGGCGGGGACCAAGCACACCTGCTGGTACGACCCCGACGACCCGTCCGAGGCCGTGCTCTCGCGGGAGGTGGACCCGCACGCCCTGGATTTGGCCGGGGCGTCGGCCGTCGTGTTTCTCGCGCTCGGCGTCGGGCTGGTCGTGTGGCGGGAGCTGTTCGCCCGCCGGGCGGCACCGCCGGAACCGGCGGAAGAACCGGCCCCGCCCTCACCGGCCTACTAGCCGTCACCGGCCGGCCTGCCCGCACCGGCGGCCGTTCGGGCGCCTCCGGCGCACCCGCCCCGTCCCGACCCGGCCGGCCGGGCTTTGCTCACATCTCCCGCACCGCCCGTGATGCCGGCCGCGCGTCCGCCCGATGACAACTCCGACGCCACGGACTGCGAACTTCCCCCATGAGGGCTTCCGAGATGCGACGTTGGATTCCCCGCGCCCTCCCGGCGCTGCTTGTCAGCTTCACCCTGCCCGCCGCCGCGGGCGCCCAGCAACCGCCCCCGGCCGCCACCCCGCCGCCCCCGCCGGCGGCCACGGCCCCGCCGCCCGCCGCCGCGCCGGGCACGCCGGTCCTCGCCCCCGGCGTCGCCGGGCCGGTCACCGGCGTGCCGACCGGGGCCGTTTACTACCCGGACGCGTACCACGCCGCCACCCCGTACAATCCGACCGTCACCGGCCAGACCATCCCGAACCCGGCGTGGAACCGCCCGGTCACGACCCTGCCCTGCGGCTGGCCGAACCAGAACTTCGACGCGTTCGTCCCGCCCGACCGGGGCTGCGGCGGCTGCGGCGGCCACGGCTGGCTGCGCAAGGGCGGCTGCGGCGGCGGGTGTGACGGCGGCTGCGACGGCGGCTGCGGCGGCGGCAAGCACGGCTTGCTCCATGGCGGCTGCGCCGGGGCCTGCTCCAAGGGCGGGTCGTGCACCACCTGCTGCAACACGAGCAACTTCGCCTTCGGCTCGTCCCGGAGCTTCTTCGGCGAGTCGTCGCGGGAGTTCTTCGAGCGGCCGCCGTCGCCGGACGGGATCAAGATGGTGCCGGTGAAGTACGCCCCGCCGCCGGCCCCGGCCGCCTACGTCCCGGCCACGGTCATCGTCCCCGTCGCCCGCGCCACCCCCTGACGACGCTGCCGTCTCGGCCCGATCGGGGAAGCGGCCCGCGGGCGGAACCGGACCACCGGTTCCGCCCGCGGGCCGTCGGCTTTCGCCGGCCCGTCATTTGCTCTGCCATACTCCCGGACAACGAGTTCGAAAGCCGGGAGAGTCCATCATGGCGACCGCGACGACGCGCGAGATTCCGAAAGACCAGTGGCAGGCGTTCTTCAACGAATTCAGCAAGGGGCACGAGAACCGGCGGGTGACGATCGAGGTGCTGGGCCGAAACCTGGGCGACCAGGAGGCGGCCGCGTCGCTGCCGCTCCTGGGGATCAGCTACGACTCCAAGGGGACCGGGGCCGGTCGCATCGACGTCGGCACGGGGGATCGTCCGGAGCGGCTTGTGTCGCAAGTCGTGGACCGGCCGCGGGTCGTCCGCGTGGCGAACCTGGGCCGGGCCGAGGCGGACATTGAGATCGAGGACGAGGACGGGCGGACGACCCTCGTCCGCGTGCGAAACGGCTGACCGGTCGATCGGGGCGGTTTCGGTTACACTGGGCTGCGGGAGAAACCGACGCTCACCCCCCGCGCCCGGACCGGGACCGCTCCATGCACGCTACCCGCCGACTCTTGTTCGCGTTCCTCGTCCCCGTCGTATGCCTGGCCGGCTGCTCGCGGGCCGCCCCGCGGGTGGTGGTTTACTGTGCTCAAGACCAGGAGTTCGCCGAGGCCGTGTTCGGCGACTTCACCAAGCGGACCGGGCTGGCGGTGGCCCCGAAGTACGACACGGAGGCGGCCAAGTCGGTCGGGCTGGCGAAGGAGCTGGCCTTCGAGGCGAAGCGGCCGCGGTGCGACGTCCACTGGAACAACGAGATCATCGCCACCATCCAGTTGCAGCGGCAGGGCGTGTACGAGCCGTACGCCAGCCCGGCCGCGGAGCCGTACCCGGCATGGGCCAAGCCGGCCGACCACACCTGGACGGCGTTCGCCGGCCGCGCCCGGGTGATCGTCGTCAACACGCAGCAGGTGCCCGAGGCCGAGCGGCCGAAAAGCCTGCTCGACCTGACCGACGTCAAGTGGAAGGGCAAGGTGGCGCTGGCCAAGCCGCAGTTCGGGACGACGGCGACGCAGGCGGCGTGCCTGTTCGCCGTGCTCGGACCGGACGCGGCCAAGGACTACTACCGCGGGCTGAAGGCCAACGGCGTGCAGATCGTGGCGGGCAACAAGCACGTGGCGGAGGGGGTGGCTCGGGGCCAGTACGCGGTCGGCCTGACGGACACGGACGACGCCCTCGGCGAGATCGAGGCGGGCCGGCCGCTGGCGATGATCTTCCCAGACCGGGACGGCGACCCGAAGCACCCGAAGCTCGGCGTGCTCTACATCCCCAACACGTTGGCGGTCGTGAAGGGTTGCCCGAACCCGGCCGGGGCGAAGCAGCTCGTGGACTACCTGCTCAGCGCCGAGGTCGAGACGAAGCTGGGCGAGGGTCCGAGCCACCCGATTCCGCTGAACCCGCAGGTGAAGGCGAAACTGCCGGCCGGGTTGGCGACGCCGGAGCAGGTCAAGGTGATGCAGGTCGATTGGGAGAAGGCGGCCGACGCCTGGGACGAGTCGCAGCGGTTCCTGGCGGACGAGTTCGGGCGGTGACCGAGCCGGGCGAGCGGCGGGGCTCGCCCCCGCCGTCTTCAAATCCG
>DASXAN010000080.1:0-2479 GCA_036406755.1 Gemmataceae bacterium | reverse complement strand
GTCCCTCACCCTGGGCCTGCTGTTCATTTACGACTCGGTCAAGCTCAGCCACCGCATCGTCGGCCCGCTGTACCGGTTCCGCAAGACGGTCCAGGCCGTCACCGCCGGCGAAGAGGTCGTGCTCATCCGGCTGCGGGAGGGCGACCACCTGCAGGAGATGAGGGACGACCTGAACGAGATGCTCCGGGCCCTGGAGCAGCGGGGCGCGATCACCCTGCGGGGCTCCCCGGCCGACGCCAAGGTGCCGCAGCCGGCGGCCGTCTGACGCGGGGCGGCCCGCGCGCCCGGGTCAGTCCGGCTTGGCCTTCCACTGCCAATCCGGCGTCAGGTATCGGCGGGTCAGCGGGTTGAACCAGTCGGCGGCCTTTAGCCCCGGCGGGAGCCAGTCGTCCGGGATCATCGGCGTCATCCGCAGCTTGTAGCAATACTCCACCGCCGCTCGTTTCCGCGCGTCCGTGTCCAGCCCCTGCGCCTGGCCGACCAGCGCGACGATCGGCACGTCCGGGTAGAAGTACCGCAGCACCTCCGGGATGGTCGGCATGTCCGGCGGGCTCAGCCCGAAGCCGCCCGCGAAGGCGATCGCGATCGTGTCGTCCGCGGGCGACCCAGCTGCGCCGGGTACCCCGCCGGTCAGGACCGGGAGCAGGCCAGAGTACGGGATGATCACGTCGGACGGGTGTTCGACGTACGTCTGGATGCCCGGCCCGATCCCCTTCTCCTTGCCGCAACCCCCGCGGACGGCTCGCATGATCGTCACGTCGTCCAGCCGCGCGCCGAAACTGTCCAGGTAGAACAGCCGGCACCCGCGGCCGATCATGACGTTGAACCGGTGGGTGAGCAACTCCAGCTCCTCCGGCCGGGCGGCGTTGAGCATGCTGACGGTGTCCTTGGTCCAGTCCAGCGGCTGGGCGATCTGCCCCGGCCGGGCCGCCACCCCCACCGCCATCCCGTCCTGCCGGAACAGCTCGGTCAGCCGGACGAAGTTGGGGACGACCTCCGGCGGCAGGATGTCGAAGTCCGGGCGGTACATGGCCCCACGCGGGTTCGTCCCGCCCTGGCTCCAGATCACGACCCCCTGGGCCTGGATGGCCCGCATAGTCGGGGCGAGTGCCGCGTGGTAGGCGAGGACGCCGTTGACGGTGTCGAGTCGCCGCTGCGGGTGGTACCCGTACGGGTTGGTCGGGCCGCGCTCGGACTCGGCCCCGTGGGCGAAGCTGGAGACGAGCGGCCGGTTGCTCGGCCGGTCGTACAGCAGCTTGTCCCCGACCGTCGCGTGCAGGTGCCGGCGGTACGGGTCCAGCAGGTGGGTCCAGTCCGCGTTCGGGCTGAACCGGAAGGTGACGCCGAACGTGCGGGCGCCGCGGGCCGGGATCGGGGCGTTGACGTACACCACCGGCGTGCGGTTCGGGTCGGACTCCCGCTTCTCCCAGTCCCAGTCCCAGAGGATGACGGCCGGGTGGGCGCCGGCGTCGTGCGGGAATGCACCGACACCAAACCCATCGCCGACCCCGTAGCTGCCGCCGATGCGGACCTCACCGGGGTGCATGAAGGTCACACCGTGGGCGGCCGTGTACGAGGGGTGCACGTTGTGCAGGATGCCGCGGGGCACCCGGCCGAACGACACCTTCGGCCCCTCGAACGCGGCCACCCGGACCTCGGCCTTCGGGTCGTGGTTCTCCACCCACGACTCGATGCGGACGTCCTCGCCGGCGAAGGTGAACGTGTGGCGGGCGACGGCCTTGGCATGGGTGTGCGTCACCCGGGCCTCGGTGCGGGAAACCACCTCCAGCGACTTGGCGGTGATCGCCTCGGTGTCCGGGCCGGCGGGGAAGCCCCACCGGGCGTCGGCGGCACGGAACCGCCACCCGCCCCGGGCGATGACCCGGCTGCCGAGGCGGACTTCGGCCAGCCCGTCGGGGGTGACGACGTAGGTGACGCCGGCGGGGGTGCGGTATTCGAACCGGCTGCGCTTGGGCGATTGGCGACCCACGGCGGGGGCGGCGAACGCCGCGGCAAGGGCCGCGACAACCAGGGCGGTGCGCGGGAGGTGTCTCATGGCGAGAATTGTACGCCTCCCCGGACCGGCCGGAGGCCCGCTTGGCCTTGACGCCCGCCCGCCCCGCGGGCATATGCTGGATCGGGCCGGCTCGTTCCGCCCCGCGGAAAGGAATCCGAATGAACACTCTGGTGCGCTGGCTGAAACGGAATGGTCGCCCGCTCAAGCGGGTGGCGACCAGGCTGAAGCACCGGCTCGTCCCGCCGCGGCCCGTCCCGCCGACGCTGGACCAGTTACGGCACCGGTGGTGGTACTACACCGTCGAGCTCGCCCCGAGGGCGGTCGCCCGCGGCATCTACCCGGACGACGTGCCCATGCTGCCGCGGCTGGCGGTGCGGGGCTGCGAGGTCGCCGGCCGGGACTGCCTGGACGTCGGCTGCATGGAGGGGCTGGTCCCGACCCTGTGGTGCCGGCGGGGGGCCG
>DASXAN010000079.1:0-2532 GCA_036406755.1 Gemmataceae bacterium | reverse complement strand
GAAGACGGCGGGGACGAGCCCCGCCGCTCGCCACGCCAACGCGAATCGCGCACTAACAGCAGAGTTGCGCGCCGCCGCTCGGTCGTTCAATGAATGAGACGCCGCCGGCCGGAGTTTTTTTCACGGCAGCCGGAAGACGAGGTCGCCGCCGGGCTTGCCCGGCTCGGCGGGCCGGCCGCCGTCGTCGGCCAGGTCGCGGCCCACGCTGTAGATGACGACGCCGGTCCCGTCCCGCTTCAGCCGCAGTGGCCGGCCGGAGAACGGGTCCAGCGGCACGCGGGGCAGGTACTCCGGCACCAAGGCGTCGAGCTTGTCGGGATAGGCGCCGGTCTTGGCCCTGTAGGCCATCAGGGCGAGCGCGGCCCGGGCCAGCAGCCGGCCGGCGTCCGCCTCGTTCGCGGTCGTGACCACTCGTTCCGTCGCCGGCGCCAGCAGAGCCGTGACGATGCCGCGGCGGTTCTGCCGCCACGACTGGTCGAGTGCCTGCCAGTCGGGGCGGGCCTCGAAGTACGGCTTGGCCGCGAGGTCTTGCATGTCGCGCATCACGCGGCGGTAGGCGGCCAGGTCGTCCCGCAGGAAAAACACCCGGTAGATCGGTGAGCCGAGGACGGCCAGGGAGGGGGCCGACATCCACTCGCCGGCCGCGTCGATGACGCCCTGGTCGCCCTCGGCCAGGGACGCGAATGTGGTCAGGCCGAAGATCACGTCCTCCGTGGCCATCGCCCGACGGACGGCCCGGTGGTAGTGGGGCTCGCCCGGCAGCGCCGGGCGGCCCAGGTCGGCGGGCGCGATCTGGGCCAGCACGTCCTCCAGGACCCGGGTCCCAGTCGCGTCGATGCCGGCGGCGACCGCCACGGCCAGCAGCAGCGGGTCGCTGACGTGGCCGGCGACGCCGTAGATGGCGGCCACGTCGGCGAGGGCGCCGCGGGCGTCGCCGTCCGCGGCCTTCACCCGGGCGTCGTAGGCCAACAGCATGGCGGCGTGGGGCAGCCGCTTCAGTTCCGGCAGGGGCATGGAGATGCCCAGCGAGTAGTCGTGGTCGAACGAGCAGGCGGGCATCGCCGCCGCCTTCCGCACCAGGGCCAGCCCACGCTCCTGCGTGTGCAGGAACTCGCGGAGGTCCTTGTCCTTGGGGTCGAGCGCCGACCGGTCGTACTGCTTCCAGGCGGCGGGCGCCTTGTCCTGCCACGCCGGGGGGACGTGGTCCGGCGGCGCGAGGTAGTCGAACGCCTCCTGGTAGACGACGGCGGCGTTCTGGGCGTCCGGCAGCCGGGGCGGGATTTGCGCCAGCAACTTCGCCCCGGCCTCGGCCCGGACGGCGGTGAACTGGATTTTGACCGCCAAGTCCATGTTCGCCAGGGTGATGGCGGTGACGGCGACCAGGCCGCCGAAGGCGAGCGCCAACTTCGGCCGCGACCACGACCGCGCCCCCGGGACCGACTCCGGCCCCGGCCGCCGCAGCCCCCGGGCCAGCAGCACCGCCGAACCGACCGCCAGAAACAATGTCCAGGCGATCAGGGCGATGGAGTGCGGGTTGCTGACGGGGTGCGCGTCGAGGCGGAGGTGAAAGTAGCAGACGCCCGCCGTGGCCGCCGCGGCGAGGCCGAACAGCCCGACCGCGGCGAGGATCGGCCCGGCCCGGCGGCCGAACCGCCACGGGGCCGCCAACGCCGCGACCAGGGCCACGAGGACCAGGGCGGCCGCCAGACTCTCCACCCACATCAGCGCGTACCCCATCGGTCGGATTCCTTGTTCCAGAAGGCGCCGTCCACCGGCGGCGCGGGGGCCGGGGCCGGCACCAGGTTCACGGCCGCATTCAGCAGCAACATCTGTCGCACCACCTCGCGGTCCGGCAGGTCGGGGGCCAGCTCGCGGATGCGGTCGGCCGTGTCGCCCACCGCCCGGCGGTCGGGCGGTCGGCGCAGGCCCCAGTCGGTGTCGTTGGCCACGCTCGCCGACAGGTTGATCGCCACCAGCGCCGCGGCGGCCACCGCCGCCGCGAACCGCGGGAAGCCGGCCCGGGCCGGCCGGTGCCGCTCCCGCCGCGCCGCCGCCACGACGCGGCCGCGCAGCTCGGCGGAGGGCTCCGGCCGCGGCCGGTCGGCCAAGTCCCGCTCCAGGGCAAGCAGGTCGGGCGGCAGCGGGTCAGGGGTCACGGCCGGCCTCCCCGAGTGCGGCGCGGAGTTTCTCCAGGGCGTAGCGGTAGCGGCTGGCGGCCGTGTTCGGGCTGATGCCCAGGCACGCGGCGATCTCGGCGAACGTCAGCCCGCCGTCCACCTTCAGCGCGACCAGCTCCCGCTGCGGCGCCGGCAGCGCCGCCAGCGCTTTCTCCAACCGATCGACATCGGCCGGCGCCCGCGGCATCGGGGCGGCAATGTCGTCCGGCAACGGGACGCGGCGGGCGACGGCCGACCGGGCCGCCGCCTTGGCCGCCGCGTGCCGCAGGGCGGTGAACAGGTAGGCGCGGAGGTTGTCCACGGCCGCCAGGGCCGGCCCGGTCCGGGCCAGGCCGACGAACACCTCTTGCACGGC
>DASXAN010000078.1:0-7916 GCA_036406755.1 Gemmataceae bacterium | reverse complement strand
ATGATGCTGCCGCCGCCGGTGACCTGCCCGGTGACGTTGTAGGTGGCGTTGTTGGTGCCCACGACCAGGGTGACGATCGACTCCACGGTGAGCTGGCCGGCGAGCGTGGTCGCCGGCTGCCCGGGGGCGCCGGCCGACATCGACAGGGCGCGGCCGCCACCCGTCTGGAAGTCGATCCCGCGGCTGATCGTGAGGCCCGGGGCTACCTGCAGGGTGGCGGATACGGTTGAGCCGCCGCCGCCGATGACGATCGGCGAGGCCGCCGCGGCGACGCCGGTTTGCAGCGACAGGGTGCCGGCGTCGCTCTCCAGGCTACCGGATAGCGTGACCGGTCCGGCCAGCACCTGCGTGCCGGTCGCGGTCGAGGTCCGGAGCAGGCTGCCGGCCCCGGAAAGCGGGCCGAAGAGGGTGGTCGTCCCGGTCCCGGTCAGGGTCAGGGTGGCGCCGGTGGCGACGGCGACGGCCCCGGAGCCGGCCAGGCCGGCCGCGGACGTCGGGGCCGCCACCGACACGGTCCCTGCCCCGGCCGTCAGCGTGCCGGTGAACGTGTTGGCCGCCAGCAGCGACAGGTTGCCGGCGCCGAGCTTCGTCACCGCCCCGCTGCCGCTGGACAGCGGGCCGAGGGCGGCGAGGTCGCCGGCGGCGGCGACGGTCAGCCCGGTCCCGGCCGGAGACGCCAGGGTGACGTTGCCGCCGACCGTGCTCGCCCCTCCGGCCCGGGCGACGACCATGCCGCTGGTCATGGTCAGGGTCAGCGGCCCTCCGGCGTCCAGGCTCGTCCCCGCCGTCAGGGTGAGCGAGTTGATAACGTTGCCCTGGTCCTGGACGGTGGCCGCACCGGGGCTGGTCAGGACGTTGGCCGTCGCCGGCGTGTTGGTCGGGGCGGCGTTCTGGATCATGCTCGTCGGCGCCGCCAGGGTTGCCGGGACGACGCCGGCGACCGAGGAGTAAGAAACCAGGAAGCTGCCGCCGCCGTTGACCGGGTCGTTATCGCCGACGACGCCGGGGATGATGCCGTTGAGCAGGGTCGGCGGGGTGGTGAGGAAGACCAGGGCGGCGGCCGACCCGGCGGCGCCGAGGTTGGTGCCGCGGATGACGAGCGTACCGGCCGGGGGGACGTTCAGGCTGGCGGCCTTGAGTAGGGCGGAGACACCGGCCGGCGGGGCGATGGTGACGACGCTGCCGGGGGCGGTGCTGCTCAGGGTGCCGATCGTCTCGGCGGTGCCGGCGGAGTTGCCGGCGAGGGTGAAACTGCCGCCGGTGAGCGTCACCGGGCCGGCGAACCGGTCGTTGTTGTTGGCCGCGGTGTTGTCCAGGGTCAACGACGCCCCGGCCGCGACGGTGGCGGCCGCGGCCCCGGCCAGGCGGCCCGTCGCCCCGCCCAGGGTCAGCCCGCCGGCGGACACGGTGACGGTCCCGGCGAACGGGCTATCCGCGGTCAGCGTCAGAGTGCCGGTGCCGGCCTTGGTCAGCGCCGGCGGCGTCCCGGCGGCGGCGGTGTAGCCGAGCGTGGAGATCGGCCCGGAGAAGGTCGGGTTGAGGCCGCCGACGTCGATCGTGCTGCTGGCGTTGACCCGCAGGGGACGGGTGAATGCGGCCGCGGTCGTCGGCTGGAGGGTGCCGCCGTTGAGGGTGATCGGCCCGGACCCGAAGTTGTTTTCACCGGCGAACTGGACGACGCCGCCCGAGACGAACGTGCTCCACCCCCCGCCGGCAATGCCGGACAGGGCCACGGTGCCGCCGAGCAGGGCCAGCGGCCCGGACCCGGAGACGAGCGACGTGTCGAGGGTGATGAGGCTCTGGATGGCGTTCGGCCCGGTGCCGGACAGCGCCCCGCCGGCTGGGGTGAGGACCACCGGGCGGGTCAGGGCGAAGGCGCCGCCGGCGATGAACTGGAGCGTGCCGCCGCCGAGGGTGATGCCGCCGCCGGCCGCGCCCAGTGACCGGTCGTCCCGGAACTGGACGGGCACCGAGCCGTTGACCGTCAGCCCGCCGGTGACGCTATTCGGGGCGTTCAGCAGCAGGAACGTGCCGGCGTTGGCCGCCTGGTAGCCGGCCACCACCAGCCCGGCGGAGCCGGTCAGGGCGGCGTTCATGGTCATCTGGCTGGGCGGGTACAGGTAGCCGGTGTGGGTGCCGAAGTCGAGCGTCGGGACGGCGATCGTCCCGCTGCCGCTCGTCATCACGGCCCCGCTGAACACCTGCAGGACGCTGCCCGGACCGCCGGCCAGGGTGATGCTCCCGGTGTTCAGTACGAGGGAGTTGATCCGGACGGTCGTGTTGGCCGGGATTGCCGTCGGGTTGCCGGCGTTGCCATAGTAGTTGTTCTGGTCGGCGACCAGCGAGCCGCCGGCGGCGGCGATGGCGAAGTCGGTGGCGGAGGCGGGGTTCAGCACCCGCACGCCGTTGGTCCCGTCCGTGGTGACCAGGGAGTTCAGCGCGGTCGTGTTGCCGCCGGTGCCGAAGAGGCCGGGGGCCCACGGCAGGATCGGCACCGTCCCGCTGCCGCCCGGGGCCAGCGGGGTGAACGACTGCCCGGTCACGCCGTTGGTGAAGGTGACGGTGCTGTTGTTGCCGGCGCCGATCGATCCGCGGAAGGCGAACGTGGCCTTGTTCGGCAGGGCCAGGGAGTCGAACGTCAGGGCGGTGCCGGCGTTGGTCGTCTGCGTGCCGATGCCGCCGTACCCGTTGGCCGTCACCGCCCCGAACGCTTGCGAGTTCGCCCCGCTGGCCGCGACGTACGTCACCCGGCCGCCGTTGAGCGTGATCGGGGCCGCCGCCGACAGGCGGTTGTTCGACGCCGCCGTCGCGTTGGTCAGGACGAGGTTGCCGGACGTGTTGCTGTTCGCCGGCGTGTTGACGGTGACGGCGGTCGTGTTCAGCAGGCTGCCGGTGGTGGTCGCCGTGCTGCCGACGGTGAGCGTCGAGCCGTTGGCCGCGGACCCGCCGGCGCCGAACCCGAGCAGGCCGACGGTCGTCGGCCCGTTGAACGCGGCCGCGTTGTTGACCGTCAGCCCGCCGGTGCCGAGCACCTGGAGGCCGGCCGTGCCGGTCACACTGATCGCCCCGTTCAGGGTGGTCGCCACGGTCCCCACGTAGAGCAGGTCGGTGCCGCCGACGGTGACCGGGTTGAACACGGTCGCCGCCGCCGACGCCCGCAGGGCGCCGCCGGTGACGGTGAGCACGTTGGCGGGGGCGCCGAGCGGGCCGGCGGTGCTGGTGCCGGCCCCGCCGAGGATCAGATTGCCCGACTGGAGGGCGATGCCGCCGGCGGCGGTGAACGAGCTGGTCGCGCTGCTGAATTGGACGAACCCGGTGTCGAAGCTGGCCGCCCCGGTGTTGACCGTCACCGACGTCGGCGTGCCGCCGGCCGCGCCGGTGAACGCCACGCTGCCGACGCCGTTGCCGGTGATGGGCAGGGCGGCCGACGGCAGGGTGATTGCCCCGCTCAGCGTGGTCGTGTTGAACCCGTTCAGGACCAAGCCAGCGCCCGAGAAGACCACCGGGCTGCTGACGGTGACGGCCCCGGCGCCGCCGCCGCCGAACGTCGGGCCGGCGGCGAACGTGACCGTGCCGGTGTTGCCCAGCGTCGCCGCCCCGGCGTTGTTCTGGACCAGGAACGGTGGGGCGCCGCCGTTGGCAACGAGTGACAGGGAATTGCCGGCGGCGTTGGTGACGGTCACGGCGCCGCCGGGGCTGTTGAAGATCAGGCCGTTGAGTTGGAACGGGTTGGCGACGTCCTGGGTGGCGGTGTAGGTGGCGCCGCCGGGGTTATTGAACTGAAGGATCGTACTCGCGGCGGAGGCCGGGACGGAGTTCGTGTCCCAGTTCGATGCGGTACTCCAGTTGCCGCTGGCGGTGGCGGTCCAGGTGTTGGTCGGCGTCTGGGCGGCGGCCCGGCCGGCGGTGAGGGCGGCGACAACGGCGACGAGGACTGCCCGGCGGGTAGCGTGCAGCATGGTGGTACGCGTGAATGAGCCGGTCCGGGCGAAAGGCCGGCGGGGGGTCGGGTCCGGCGGGCCGATCGCGCGCCGGGGGATGTCCCAACTGGCCGGCCGAAAGAGACGCCAGCCGCACGGTGCCGCGCGTGATCGAATGCAACGACGATAAGCGACCGGCGGACGAACGTCAACGATTTTCACGTCACCAAGCAGGGGTCACCGCGAAAGAGATGAACGGCACGAAATGAAGAGAAATACATGAATCACTTCTCTTCATTTCGTGCCGTTCATCTCTTTCGCGGTGACCCCCTCTAGTCTGCCACCGAGTAGTAGACGCCGCGGGCGGCGGCGAACGGCAGCCGGTCGATCGCCGCCAGGGCCGCCCGGAACCGGTCCGTCGCCGCCGTGTGTGTCATGATGACCAGCGGCACCGTCGCCCCCTCCCCGTCCTCGATCGCCTCGTGCTGGATCACCGACGCGATGCTGATCCCCTGCTCCGCCAGGGCGTGGGCCACCTCGGCCAGCACGCCCGGCCGGTCGGCGACCAAGAGCCGCAGGTAGAACCGCGTCCGCACGCCGCCGGCCGGCCGCAACCCCGGGCCGCCGGCCGACCACAGCCGCAGCGCCTGGAACGTCCGCGGCGCCCGCCCCAGGGCCAAGTCGATCAGGTCGGCGACGACGGCGCTGGCCGTCGGCATCTGCCCGGCCCCGGGGCCGTAGTAGAGCGTGTCCCCGGCCGCGTCGCCCTCGGCCCGCACGGCGTTGTACGCCCCGCGGACCCGGGCCAGTAGCGCCGTGTGCCGCAGCAGCACTGGGGCGACGTGCAGGGCGACCTCCCCGTTCAGGAGCCAGCCCTCCGCCACCAGCTTGATCGTGTACCCGAGCTCGCCCGCGAAGCGGATGTCCATCGCGTCCAACTCGGCGATGCCCCGCCGCTCGACCGCCGACCCGGGGACGTTCGCCCCGAACGCGATCCGGGCCAGGATGGCCAGCTTGTGGGCGGCGTCGGTCCCGTCCACGTCCAGGGTCGGGTCGGCCTCGGCGTATCCCCGCTGCTGCGCTTCCGCCAGTGCGTCGGCGTAGCTGCGGCCGTGGTCGCCCATCTCGGTCAGAATGAAGTTCGACGTGCCGTTGAGGATGCCCTGCAGGGCGACGACCTGATTGGCCGCCAGCGACTGGGCCAGAGCGGCGATGATGGGCACCCCGCCGGCGACGCTGGCCTCGAACGCCACCGCCCGGCCGTGCCGCCGGGCCGCCTCGAACACCTCCGGCCCGTGTTCACTCAGAAGCGCCTTGTTAGCGGTGACGACGTGCTTGCCGGCGGCCAGGGCGGCGAGGACGGCCTGCCGGGCCCAGCCGGTGCCACCGACGACCTCGGCCACGGTCTCGACGTGGGGGTCGGCCAGGGCGGCGTCGAGGGTCGAGAGCAGGTCGGCGACCGGCGGGATGCCGGCCTCACGGGCCTTGGCCGGGTCGCGGACGACGACGTGCCGCAGCTCCAGCCGCCGGCCGGCGCGGGTGGCGAGGCGGTCGGCCTGATCGAGCAGCAGCTTGACGACGCCGCCGCCGACGGTGCCGCAGCCGAGCAGGGCGATGCCGAACGGGTCAGGCATGGGTGGTTCGGTGGTTCGGTGGTCAGGTGGTTAGATACGACCGGCCCACCCACCTAGCAACCTGACCACCCAACCACCCATGCGCTACGGCCCGGCGACCGCCAGCAGCTGCGACTCGGTCACCACGTAGAGCACGCCGTTCGCCGCGACTATCGGCGCCTTGATCGCCTGGCCCACCTCGACCTGGGCCAGCAGTTGCTTCTCCCGGCCGTGCCGGAACACCCACACGTCGCCGTCGGCCGTGCCGAGGTACACTTTGCCGTCAACCCAGTATGGCGACGACCAGACCTCGCCCTTCGTGTCGTGGTCCCACAGCTTCCGGCCCGTCTTCGCGTCCAGGCAGGTGAAAAACCCACCCAGGTCGCAGGCGTAGCACAGCCCGTCGTGGACGGCGCAGGTGCTCAACGTCCGGCCGAAGACGTAGTCGCGGCCGTCCTTCTCCGGGTGCGGCGCGAACCCGCCGTAGTGCCAGACGAGGGCCGACGCGCGGTTGGCCGGGTCGGCCGGGTCGAACCGCTTGTCCCCCGGCGACACGTCGCGGCCGGGGTTCGTCCGCCCCAGCTCGACGGCCCGGGCCAGGTCGATGCACCACAGGTGGCCGACGCCGTCGACGTGCTCCGGGTCGTGGCCGACACCGATGCAGGCCCGGCCGCCGTGGACGGCCGGGGCGCAGACGAACGCGTTCTTCGTGCACCGGGGGCCGAGCACGTACACCGCGTCCTTCGGGTTGGCGTCGAACCTCCACAGCAGCCGGCCGGTCGGCGGGTCGAAGGCGTACAGCCAGCCGTCCCCGCCGGGGAAGATGACCTGCGGCCGGCCGCCCGCCACGGCGTAGGCGGGGTGCGACCACTGGCCGTGCATAATGTTCCGCCCCGGGGCGTTGCTCTGCCAGACGACCTTGCCGGTGTGCTTGTCCACGGCGATGAAGCTCGGAGCCTCGGGCGACGGGATGTTGATGTGGTTCTCGTCCACTCCGTTGCCGGTGACGACGAAGATCAGATCGTCGACGACCAGCGGGTGACAGGCGGACTGGTTGTGCGGGAACACGCCGAGTTCCTTCATCATGTCCAGCCGCCAGATCACGTCCGCGTCCGTCGGGTCGGTGTATTTCTCGTCCCGCACCCCCTGGTTGCCGTCCGCGAATCCGGCCACGTCCAGGCAGACGACCTCGCAGCGGTTGGACACGTAGTACAGGCGGTTGCCCTCGACGGCCGGGGTGGAGCAGATGCCCTCCTCCGGCCAGTCGTGGACCAGGCCGGACGGCAGCTTGTCGTTGACGTGCTGCCAGAGGAATTGGCCGTCGGACTCACGGAAGCACATCAGCACGCTCTTGTCGATCGGCTCGGACTTGCCGTCCTTCCGCTGACGGAAGTCGCGGGGGTTGCGGGGGGACTGGTTGTTGGTGCCGACGAACACCTTACCGCCGGTGACGACCGGCCCGCCGTAGGCCCGCGACCCGAGCTTGGCCACCCACTTGACGTTCGGCCGCCGGTCCGGCCCGGCGCCGAACTCGATCGGCAGATTCCGGTCCGCGAGGTTGACCATGTTCCGGCCGGGACCGCCGCCGAACATGGGCCAGTCACGGCCGCCGGCCGAGCCGGGGCGGTCCGGCGGGCCGGCCGGGGCGACGGCGAGGACGGCGGCGAATGCGACGACCGCCGGGCCGAACGTGCGGGCTGACATGGCGTAGCCCCTTGATCTCGGAGCCATGATCCCCGGTCGAGCGGGGCGAGGCCGGGGGCTGAGCGTCGCAAACCGATATCGCACCAGAACTGAGTGAATCCGCCCCGCTCACGTCGGCCCGCCGCGTTCGGCCGGGGCGGGACCGATCGGTCGCCGGCCCCAGATGCGAACCGCCCCGGCGACTACCACCGCGGCGACCAGCACGGCGTACGCACCGGGGGCGACCGCCTGGGTCAGCGCCAGCAGCCGCTCCGGAAACACCAGGTCGTCCGGGAAGATCACGAAGTACGCCACCGCCGCACCGCCAATGACGGCGCAGCTATAGGCTCGGCGGGACATCGCGGGTCTGCTCCGGGAGTGCGGGGGCGGCCGTGCGGGCCAATAATCCGGTCACCACGCCGCCGAGGATGAGGACGACGGCCAGTCGAAACAGTCTGTCGGCCAGGCCGGGGCTGCCCCACGGGACCGGTACCCCGCTCCGCTGCGGCACCCCGGTCAGCAGGCCGTACCAAGCCGCCGCCAGCACCAGGATGACACCGGCCGCGACGAGGCGGCCGCCGGAGGCGACCCGGGCGGGGGCCGGCGCGACCAGGTAGAGCAGGAACAGGGTCACGACCGTGACGAGGAAAAAGCCGACCAGCGCCACCGTCGCGCGTTCGTCCACAGCGACCTCCCGTCG
>DASXAN010000077.1:0-7293 GCA_036406755.1 Gemmataceae bacterium | reverse complement strand
GCGGCCGGCCAGCACGGCCTTGCACCGCTCGTCGAGCTGCCGCGGCGTCGCCCCCGGCATCTGTGCGGCCAGGGCACGCTTCAGCGCCGGCTCGTCGGCACAGGCGGCGAGGGTCGCCGGCTCGGCGGCCGGCTCCGGGCTGCGGCCGAGCAGGACGACCGCCGGCCGGCCGGCTCCGGCGACCGCCACGGCGGCCTCGGCCGTCACGCCGCGGGCACCGCCGGTCAGGACCACGACGTCGGTCGGGCCGAACGGAGACGCGGGATTGTCCGAAGCGAGCGGGGCGGCGACGAGTTCGACGGAGCAGCGGCCGTCGGGGCGGATGCCGACCTCGGCCGGTCCGGTCAGAACCAGCTCGTCGACGATCGCGTCGGCGGCCGCGGCCGGGTCGAGGGCCGGATCCAGGTCGATCGCCTTGGCGGCGACGGTCGGCCACTCGTGGCGGGCGGTCTTCGCCAGCCCGGCCAACGCCCCGGCCTCGGCGTCGCCGCGGGGGCCAGCTTCGGACAGGCCGAAGGCCCCGTCGAGGTGCGTGACGGTGGCGACGACCGCGGCGGCCGACTGCCGCAGGGCCGGGCCGGCGGCGCGGAACCAGCGGAAGGCGCGGAGGGCGAGGCCGTCGCCGGCCGGCGGGGCGACTAGGACCAAGCCGCCGAGCGGGGCGGTCGGGGAGGGTGGTACGTCGTCCCAGCGGAACGTCCACACCCGGAAGCCGCGGCCGGTGAGTCGGTCGGCGACCGCGGCGGCATCGCCGACGAGCCAGACTTCGGCGCCGGCGGGGAGCGTCACGGCCGGCCGGTCGGCGGTCAAGGGGACGGGGCAGAGGGTGCGGCGGTCTAACGCAATTTCTGAGCCCGACGCGCCAGCAAGGGTGGTTTGGTTTTCCCTTGCTGGCGCGGCGGGCTCACCGGCGCACAGGAACTCCGCGATCTGCCGCAGCGTGTGCAGCGTCCCCAGGTGCTCCGGCTTCACGGCCGGCGCGTCCGGCAGTTGCTCCTGCAACGCCGACAGGATCTCCACGCGCTTGATCGAATCGATGCCCAGGTCCGCGTCGAGGCCCATGTCCGGGTCGATCATCTCCGGCGGGTAGCCGGTCTTGTCGGCGACGATCGCCAGCAGGACGGGCAGGACGCGGTCAAGGGCCGGTGCTGGTGAGCCCGAAGCGCTAGCGAGGGATGAATCAACCACCCTTGCTGGCGCTGCGGGCTCAGTCGCAGTCGCGCCCTGACACAGGAACTCGACGATCTGCCGGAGCGTGTGCAGGGTGCCGAGGTGTTCCGGTTTAATTGCCGGGGCGTCGGGCAGCTGCTCCTGCAGCGCCGACAGAATCTCGACCCGCTTGATGGAGTCGATGCCGAGGTCGGCGTCGAGGCCCATGTCGGGGTCGAGCATGTCGGGCGGATAGCCGGTTTTGTCGGCGACGACGGCCAGCAGCACCTGCTGCACGCGGTCCGGCGACAGGCCGGCGGCGGGCGGTGGTGTTGGTGTGGGCGGGCGCGGCGTCGGCTTGACGACCCGGACGGGGGCCACGGGGGCGGGCGGTGGTCGGGTGGCCGGGGCGGAGTCCGCGACGCCCCGGATTGGCAGGACCGGGGCCGGCAGCGCGATCGGCACCGCCGCCGGCACCGACACCGCCGGCGCGGCGGCCGGCAGGCCGAGCGACGCGGCCAGGAGCCGCTGCTGGCCCTCGACCAGCACCTGCAACGTCCGCTGGGCCGACTCCTGCGTCTCCAGGAACTGGCGGTGCAGTTGCGCCGTCTGCTCCTGCATCCGCTGGAACGCGGCCAGGCTGTCCTGCGTCACCTGGAGGGCGTGGGACAACGCGTCGGTGGCCATCGGGGGGTCCGTTCGGGGTGGGAGCGTACGGGGGGCGGGGGGTGAGGGGTAACCTTCGTCCCGGCAGCCCGCGCCTTCCGATAGTTCGCCCCGCAGATCGGCACCGTCAGCGCCGGCTTGCCGCCGGTGGCCGGGGCGGGCGGGGCGCCCTCGTCCCACGCCGTCAGGCGGACGGGGTGACCCAGCGCCGCCAGCCGGGCCAGGGCGTGCGCCAGGTCGAGCATCCCCGGCCGCTTGCCGGCCGCGGCGTCCAGGGCGACGGCGTGGTGCGGCGTGCCATCCAGGATCGACTCGACCAGCTTCGTCAGCGTCGAGCCCGGCCCGACCTCGACGAACGTCCGCACCCCGGCGGCCGCCATGTTGCGGATCTGGTCCACGAACTCGACCGGCCGGGCGAGCTGGCCGGCCAGCAGGTCGCGGGCCGCCTGCGGGTCGCGGGGGTACTCGCGGGCCGTGCTGTTGGCGAACACCGGCAGCTGGGCGGTGTGGAACGCGATCGGCTCCAGGGCGGCCCGGAACGGGCCGGCGGCGGCGGCCACGAGCGGGCTGTGGAACGCCGCGGCCACCGGCAGCCGGACGTGCCGCACCTGTTTCGCCTTCAGCGCCGCGGCCGCCCGCTCGATCTCGGCCGTCCGCCCGGACAGCACCGCCTGGGCCGGGCCGTTCTTGTTGGCGATCACCAAGTCGTATTTGTCGCGGGTCAGCAACTCCTCGACCGCATCGAGCGGGGCCTGGACGGCGAGCATGGCCCCGGCGTCGTCGCGCGGCTCGGCCATGAGCCGGCCGCGGAGTTGCGACAGCTCGAACAAAGACGGGGCGTCGAAGCAGCCGGCGGCGCACAGGGCGGTCAGCTCGCCGTAGCTGTGGCCGGCCGCGGCGTCCGGCTGGACGCCGAAGTGGGCGAGGACTTGTAGCGCCCCGAGGCTGACCGCTCCGAGGGCCGGCTGGGCCACCCACGTCGCCCGCAGCGCCTCCTCCTGGGCGGCCCGGGCTTCGGGTGTGAAGGCGGGGGGCGGGTAGATGTAGTCGCTGAGGCGCTTGTCGCCGGGGTTCACCATGCTGGCGGCGAACGCCCGGTCGGCCTCGGCCAGCACGTCCGGCACGGCGGGGAAGGTGCAAGCCAGGTCCCGGAGCATGCCGACGGCCTGCGCCCCCTGGCCGGGGAACAGGAAGCCGAGTTTGCCGGGCGGGCCGGAGCCGTAGGCGATGCCTTCGGGCGAGTGCCACGCGGGCTGGCCGGCGTTGGCGGCGAGCAGCTGGCGGGCGCGGGCGGGGATGGAGGAAGGGTCCTTGTCGCGGGTGAGGACGAGGAGGAGGCGGTGGGGGGCGGTGGGGCTGAAGGTGGCGCGGGAGGTTGCTGCCCGGGCGCGGGTCGTCACCCACCCGCCGCCGCGGGTGGGCTTGAGGGTCTGCTCCCACTCATCCAAGTTCTTTTTCAGTTCATCGACACTGTTGCCGCTCAGCGCGACGATCTGCGTGTCGCCGTCCCAGTCGGGGGCGGGCTTCGTCCGGGTGTGCTCCTCCAGCACGCAGTGGAAGTTCGACCCGCCGAAGCCGAACGCGCTGACGGCGGCCCGCCGCGGGTGCCGGTCCCGCGGCAGCCACGGCCGCGGCTCGGTGTTGACGTAGAACGGCGTCTCGCCAGATGCGAGCACGTCCAGTGGCCGCGTCACCTTGATCGTCGGCGGCAGGACCTTGTGGTAGAGGGCGAGCGCGGCCTTGATGAGGCCCGCGGCACCGGCGGCGGCCTTCGTGTGGCCGATCTGCGACTTGACCGAGCCGAGGGCGCACCACGGGGGCCGCTTCGGCGCGGCGTCGCGGAACACTTCCGTGAGCGCCTGCACCTCGGCGGCGTCGCCGACGCGGGTGCCGGTGCCGTGGGCTTCCACCAACTCGACCGTGTCTGGCGTCACGCCGGCCTGGCGGTAGGCGGCCCGCAGCGCCTCGACCTGCCCGGCGGGCGACGGGGCGTACACCGCGTTGCCCTTGCTGTCGCTGGACGTGCCGATGCCCTTCACGACCGCGTACACCCGGTCGCCGTCCCGCTCGGCGTCGGCCAGCCGCTTCAGCACGACCACGCCCACCCCCTCGCCGAGGATGGTGCCGTCGCCGGCCGCGTCGAACGGCTTCGCGTCGCCCGTCGGCGACAGGGCCGGCGTCTTGCTGAAGCACATGTACATGAAGATGTCGTTGAACGTGTCCACGCCACCCGTCACAACGACGTCCGCCCGCCCGGTCTGCAATTCCATGCCGGCCAGGTGCAACGCCGACAGCGACGACGCGCAGGCCGCGTCCACGACGCAGTTGGTGCCGCCGAGGTCGAGCCGGTTGGCCACCCGGCCGGCGACGACGTTGCCGAGCAGGCCGGGGAACGAACTCTCCTGCCAGCCGACGTACCCGTCGCCGATGCGGCGGACGACCTCGTCGGCGATCGTGTCGCTGACGCCGGCATCTTTCAGGGCCTTGCGCCAGATCGGGTGGCCGAGGCGGGCGCCGAGGGGGATCACCAGCTCCAGGGTGCCGGTGACGCCCAGAATCACACTCACTTTGCGCTTGTCGCATTTCAACCCACCCGCCGCCGCGGGTGGGCTTGGGAGCAACCCTGCGTCCCGCAGCGCCATCTGGGCGGCGACCAGCGCGAGCAGTTGCGAGGTGTCGGTGGCTTCCAGGTCGTTCGGGGCGATGCCCCACTCGGCCGGGTTGAACGCCACCGGTTCCAGGAACCCGCCGCGGCGGGCGTAGGTGAAGTCGGGCCGCTTGGGGTCGGGGTCGAAGTAGTCGGCGGGGTTCCAGTGGGTCGGCGGGACCGGGCCGACGCCGTCCACCTTGTTCTTGATGGCGGCCCAGTACGCGCCGGGGCCGTCCGCCTTCGGGAACAGGCAGCCGATGCCCACAATCGCCAGTGGTGAGTGGTGAGTGGTGAGTGGTGAGTTCAATTACACGTCCTCGCGCGGGCTGACCCGCGTCACGTCCGCTGGCAGCGCGATGCCTTGAGCCGCTGCCATGTTGATTCGCGTCACCACCGCCGCCCCGTGCAGCAGGTTCCTCGCCACCGGGACGACCCGCCGGTTCTCGGGCCGCTCCAGGAACGACCCTCTCGCCCACTCGTTAAATGCCCCCATCGCTGGGCCGCACCACACTTGGTAATCCGCCTGCCGTGTCGGCTCGCCGGCGTTCGCCCATCGGGATGAGAGGCCCAGGTACCAGCGGAACGTCAGGGCCATCTTGTGCCTGGCGTCCCGCTCCGCCCGCTCCACCTGCTTCGCGTCGCGCTGGAGCCAGAACGAACGAGTCTCGCTCCAGATGGAGTCTACCGGCGCGCGGAACAGGTCTTTCTCCAGACGGACGCGCTCGGCCGCCGGGATCGCCTCCAGGCTCGGGTGGGTACGGTACATTTCGTACAGCTTCGCCGCCCGCATGGCGAAGAGCGTTCCGCGCTTGAGCACCTGCACCTTCACGCCCATTTCGAACATGTCGGCGGCCGGGGCCATGATGACGTCGGCCTGCCCGGCTTCGGCCAACATCTTCCTAACTGCGCCCGACGACCCGCTCTCGACACACGCTTGGTTGACGGAGCCGGTCAGGACGTAGGCTGCGCCCAGCGCAAACGCGGCGGCCACGCTCGCCGGCGTCGAAATGCCGCCCGCCGCTCCGACCCGCAGCGGGTAGTTAGCCCCCCGTGAGTCACGGGGGGCGAATTGGGCCTGCATCCGGTCGCGGAGGGCGAGGAGCGTCGGCGCCAGGGCGACGAGGGGACGGTTGTCGGTGTGGCCGCCGCTGTCGGCCTCGGCCGTCACGTCCTGGGCGACCGGGATTTGCGAGGCCAGCTCGGCCTGCTCGGCGGTGATGTCGCCGCGGGCGACCAGCTCGCGAAGGAACTTCTCCGGCGGCGGGCTGAAGAACTTGGTCGCCACCTCGACCCGCGACACCTTGGCGACGACGTGGTTCGGGGCGACCACCCGCCCGTCGGGGCCACGGCCGATGCCGGCGACGCGGTAGCGGACGACCGGCAGCGTCAGGTCCAGGTACGCCGACGCCTCGACCAGCCGGACGCCGCGGCGGAGGAGCAGGTCAACGGTCGCCGCCTCGTGATCCGGTTCCCCCGGACTGTGGATTAAATTGACTCCCCAAAGCCCACCCGCAGCGTCGGGTGGGTTCAGACTCTGCAACCGCTCAATCGCCCCCTCAATCCGCTGCACCGACAGCCCCGCCGCCCCGAAGAACCCGAGCATCCCGGCCCGGCTCATCGCCGACACGATCTCGACCGACCCGATGCCGTTGGCCATCGCCCCGGCGACGTAGGCGTACCGCAGGCGGTGGTCGGCCCGGAACGTCGGGTCGCCGAGCTGCTCCGGCCGCACCGCCGCGACAACGGCCGCGACCGGTAGCGCGTCGCCGGCCGTCGGCTCCGGGCCGAGCGTGGTGGTGCCACCCTCGGCCAGGGCCGGCCCGTCCGGGGTGCGGACGAACACGAGCGGCCGGCCCGGGTCGTGGACGGCTTCACGAATGGCGTGCGGGTCGGCCGTAGGCGGGGTCGGGCCAGGCGTCCACCAGCCGACAGGCGGGGAATTCGCCCCCCGGGAGTCACGGGGGGCTAAATCGGCGGCCGGTCGGTCCGTGGCGAGCGTGGTCATCGTGCCTCAAACGGGCGGCTAGCGCCGGCCCGCGGGGAGAGCAGATAACCTAGCAGGAATGTGCGGTTGATCCAAGGGTTAGAGCTTGACGGCGGTGCCGAAGCGGGCGCGGAGAATCGCTCGACCCTCGCGGCCGATCGGGTTCCCGCGTAAGTCCAAGCGTGACAGGCTGGCCAGGTGCGGGGACGCAGCCAGGGCTTCGGCACCGGTATCGCCGATCCGGTTGCCCTGCAACTCAAGCGATTGCAACCCGGCCAACGTCGTGGCCTCGGCCAGCGCCTGGGCGCCGACGTCGCCGATCCGGTGCCACGCCAGGTTGAGCAACCGAAGGTTGTGAAGATGGGGCGACCGAACGAACGCGGGGATGGCGTCGTTACCGATGGTCCCGTTGGACACGTCGAGCAGGGTGAACGCCGAAAGGAGCCGCACTTGGGCCAGCCGTCGGAGTTGCGATGTCCGCATGCGGCCGATCCGCAATTCGTGGATTGGACGAAGGGGTTTGATGTCCCAGATATGGGCCAAAAACGCTTCGAACTGAGTCGCTGCCAGCGCTCGGACAAAGCCTCGTTCAAACGGGCCAAAGGTCAGCCCGTCAAACGATCCCGGCCGCCATTCCGTCTCGTATTTCGTCAGTAGCTCCTCCTCGCGCCGCTGTAGTTTGGCGAACCGTGCTTCGTCCCGCGGCAGCCGGGCCAGTTCGCACTGCACCCGGATGAACTCGGCCCGCTCCGGTTCGCCGTGCTCGTCCAGCCAGTCGGCGTACACCAGTCGCGGCAGGTCGTCGTCCGGGTTCTCGGCGATGGCCCGCAGGAACGCGGCCCGG
>DASXAN010000076.1:0-6410 GCA_036406755.1 Gemmataceae bacterium | reverse complement strand
GGCTTGCCTATTCAGCACGTAGCCGAGGTAATGGTGCGCCGTTGCGAACCTGTCGTCCAGCGCTATCGACTGCCGGAAGGCCTCGATGGCCGCGGATCGCTGCTCCGGATCTTCCCGTAGGGCCATGCCCAGGCCGAAGTGGGCCATCGCCGACCGCGGGTCCCGGTCGATCGCCCGCCGGAAGTGGGCGACGGCGGCGGTACGGTCGGCACCGAGCTTAATGGCGTCGGCGAGGTGTATGTAGGCGTTGCGGAAACCGGGGTTGATTTCGGTCACCCGCAGGAAGTAGGGCACCGCCTCATTCTCTCTCCCGGAGAAGTAGAGAGCGAACCCCAGGCCATAGATCACGGCTAAGTCGTCCGGACGGAGGGCGGCGGCGGCCCGGAAGTAGCCGGCCGCGGCCGCCCGGTCGGATCGCACGGCCCGAACGCCGGCCGCGTACTGGGTTCGGAAATCGGTCGGGTAGCGGATCGTGGCCGTCCGGAGGACAGCGAGGGCGCCGGCCTCCGGCACGTCGTCGGAGAGGGCGGCCCGGGCGGCAAGCCGCAGCGCCTCGTCGGCCAGCGGCCGGGCGAACAGGATTTGTAGCCGCTGCGGCTCGGCGTGGGCGCGGCGAACCTCGTTGCGGGCCGGGTCCGGGTCCACCCGCGCTAGCAGGTCGCACAGCCACGGGCGGTCGTCCGCCGCGGCGACCGGCAGCCAGTCGTCCAGGGCGGCGACCAGCCGGTCGCGGATCGCCGACCGTGCCATCCGGTCCGCCAGGTCCGTCAGGTCGGCCGTCTTGCCGACGGCCAGGCCACGGTTGGCGAGGGCGGCCGGGTAGCCAGTCCGGGCCGCGTCCTCGTCGAACCACAGTAGTCCGCCCAACCGACGGCCGCGCCCCGGCGAGCGATCGTCCCTAAGGACGTTGGCCCGCGCCCAGACCTTGTCCAACTCGACGACGGTGGCCCGGTCGGCCCGCAGGTCGTCGTACCGGTCGCGGAGGTCGGGTGCGGCGACCGGGTCGAGCAGGTCGGCGGCCAGGCCCAGGGCGGCATCGGCGTCGGCCAGGCGGTCGGCCGGTAAGGCAGCCGCGGCCCGGTCCAGAGTAGCCGCGAGCCGGCCGCGGGCGGCCGCCTGGTCCTGCCGCTCCTGCGACGCCCGTCGGTCCTCCCGCCATAGCACGACCGCGCACAGGGCGGCCGCCGCCAGCACCACCGCCCCGAGGGCCGCCTGCACCCGCCGCCGCTTCCGCTGCTCCCGCGCCTCCGCCTCCGCCCGCGCCCGGTCCAACTCGGCCCGGCGGGCCCGCTCGTCGGCCGCGGCCCGCAGGGCGGCCACGGCCGCGGCCACCTCGCCGGCGTCCCGCGGCCGATCGGCCTTGTCCGCCGCCAGGCACCGCTTGCACAGGGCGACCAGATCGGGCTCCGCCCCGGACTCGTCCAGCCGCCGGAAGCAGTCTTCCACCCGGCCCTGGGCGGCCATCACCCGGGTGGCCTCCGCCGTGTCCGCAACGAACGGCGGCTGGTCGGTCAGGATCACCGCCAGGATGGCCCCCAGGCCGAACACGTCACTCCGCTCGTCCGCCTCATCGACCGCCCCGGCCGCCTGCTCCGGGGGCATGAACGGCGGGGTGCCGAGCACACTGCCGGCCTGGGTCTCCGCCCCGTCCTGCTCCCACGGCGGGCGGATGACGGTGGCCGTGGTGGCGGCCGGGTCGGCCGCCGGCCGGGGGCCGTCGCCGAGCACCTTGGCCAGGCCCCAGTCCATGACCTGGACCTCGCCGAACGCCCCGACCATGACGTTGTCCGGCTTCAGGTCCCGGTGGATGACCCGGCGGGCGTGGGCGAAGGCGAGTGCCTGGCAGACCTGCTCGAACGCGGCGACGAACCGCCCGCGGTCGGCGGCGGGGTCCGGCCGGTCGCGGAGCAGCCGGTCCAGGGTGCGGCCCTTGATGAGCTTCATGGCCAGGAACGGCCGGCCGTCGGGCCGGGTGCCGGCGTCGTGGATCGGGGGGATGCCCGGGTGCTGGAGCTGGGCGGCGATCCGGGCTTCGCCCAGGAACCGGCGGGCGGTGGCGGAGTCGGGCTCGAACCGGTCCTGGAGCACCTTCACCGCGACCTCGCGGCCGAGGACGGTGTCCCGCGCCCGGTAGACGACGCCGAGGCCGCCGCGGGCGATCTCGTCGAGGAACTCATACCGGCTGGCCGCGGCGGCCGACGAGACGGGGGCGGGCGGCGGCCCGTCGTCGTGGCGGGTGGCAACGCCGGGCTCGGCCGCGTCGGTCCCGCTGCCGGGCCGGCCGGGCGAGAGCGGGTTGCTGCCGCGCGTCGTCATCGGTCGGCACCTCTGTCAGACACAGTTCCGAACGGATAGTTTACCACGCCGCGGTGGGTCCGCCACGTTCCGGGCCGCGGTACTAATGGAGCAGCGCTTCGCCCACCAGGAACGAGGCGAGGTTGGCGAGGACGATCGCGGCGAAGTCGCGGACCATCGACGGTCGGCCCCACGCCGCCCGGTCGCCGAACGCCAGCCAGAATAGCGCGCACTCGGCGACCGGGGCGAACGTCTCCGCCACCGCCAGGTAGACGCCGCGGTCGCGGACGGGGTCGATGACGGCCGGCAACGTGACGGCGACGATCGGATAGGTGCAGGCCGTCAGCCAGACGCCGGCGAAGATGCGACGGCGGAGCGGGTGCCGCGCCGACAGGCCGATCATCAGGACCGGCGTCTCAATGAGGATGCTGAGGAGGTAGCCAGTCAGCACCGAGACGAGCGGCCCGTCCACGTCGTGGCCCCCGAGTTTAGAGGTTGGAGTCCCGGCTTCAGCCGGTCTTTGGTTTGAAAAAGACCGGCTGAAGTCGGGACTCCAACCCCGCCCGTATTAGAGCGACCGGATGAGGAATGGGGCCTCTGCCAGGACGTGCACCAGGGCGACGGTGAAGTAGACATCCCTGGTGACGACGTAGTCGGCCGCGAAGCCCGCCCACAGGGCCAGGACCACGGCGGCGCCCCCAACCAAGACCGCGGCCACGCCGACCCGCCACGACGGGGCGCGGCGGGCCAGCGGCACGTCACCGAGCGCCCACGGGGCGGCCCGCAACCCGGCGAGCGGGATGGCCAACACCCACACACCGTAATGCAGCATCTCCAGAAAGGCGTGAGTCGCCACCAGCACGTGGGTGGACACACCCGGCAGGACGCCCGCCCCGGCGTGCCCGGTAATGCGGGCCGTCAGTCCGTCGTCGCCAAGTAGGTCGGGGGTGGCCGCCAGTTGCCACCAGAGCACCGCGAGCAGGACCGGCAGGCACGCCAGACACCGGCGGTACGGGCCGAGCCAGTGCGGCTTGCTGCGGCGCAGTTCGCGGTCGAGGAGCCATAGGGCGATGAATGGGTGCAAGTAGATCAGGCCGAGGAAGACGTATGCCGGCCGCAGCCAGCCGAAGCCGACGAGGGCGACGGCCACCGGCAGCGTCCACGACCAGTCGCGGCGCGGGTTGGTCCGGCTCCGCATCTGCACGAGGGCGGCGACCCACCCGATCAGGGCCGTGGCCCAGGCCGCCGCGGCGACCGACCGGCCGTCGGGCCCCCAGCCGGCTCGGTCGGCAAGCCACGGCAGGGCGGCGTAGGCGGCGGCCAGGGCGAGCGCGCCGCCGATGCCGGTGACGAAGAACGGCCGCAGCCGGCCCCACCGGGCGGGCAGCCGCGTCAGGAAGTAGCGGGCTTCGAGCCAGTTGTGCGGCCCGGCGAAGAGGAAGACGGTCACGATCGAAAACCGCACTGGCGCCCACCCGGCCAGCAGTGCCGACCCGACGGCGACGGCGACGGCGGCCGGGAGAATGGCGCCGGCCGCGCCGCCGGCCGTGGGGTGCCGACCTACCGGGTGATAAACGGCGAGGCGGGTCATGGGCGTCATCGGGGCGGCCCGTCGTCGGGCGGCGGTTCAACGCTCTGCCGGCGCTGGCGGGCCGATCGCCAAGCGAACTGGATGCCAACCCAGGCGACCGCGACGGCGAACAGGAATGCCGCGACGACTACGAATCCGCCGACGACGACCGGCACCGGCGACACGTCGGCCCGGGCCGGGGCAGCGGCGGCGAGCAGCAGGAGCAGGGCGAGCAGTCGGTGTCTCATGGCGCGGAGTCCCCCGGTAGATCGGCGGGCCGGCGGCGCGGCCCGATGCCTCCGCACCCAGGATGCGAACATACCGCGGGTTATTCCCGACCATCTCACGTGTAGGGTGGGCCGAGGGCAACGAGGCCCACCGACAACTGATCGGTGGGCCTCGTGGAACTCGGCCCACCCTACAACCGCGATTGATTCCTTACGGCACCAACGTCACCCCATCGCGGCCGACGGCCAGCCGGGCCGCCCGGATGCCGCTGCCGCGGCCTTCCTCGTAGTAGACGCACAGTACCCGCCCGTCCCGCAACTCGACGCAGCTCGGGTAGGCCCCCGGCACGTCGTCCACCTGCAGCGGCCCCTGCCACGTCTTGCCGTCGTCGAACGACCAATGGACCGCCGTCCGCGGCAGGCGGTGCGACAGCAGGATCGCCCCGGACGAGTGCCGCAGGAAGTGCGGGCTGTGGCCCTTGAACCCCGACGACCGCACCGGCCCCCACGACTTGCCGCCGTCGGAGGAGTTGGCGAAGTGCAGATCAACCTTCGACGACCGCAGGGCCGCGAGCAACGACTTGTCCTGGAGCTGCACCACGTCCGTCTCGGCGTCGAGGTAGACGCCGGAGGTGTCGCCGATGCGGGCCAGGTCGCCCCACGTCGTGCCGCCGTCGGTCGAGCGGACCGTTGCGCCGTAGGCCCGTTTGCCCTTTTCGGTTTCCGTGTACAGGCCGACGATGAGCGACCCGTCGGCCAGCTCGCGGACCGGTGCCGAGCAGGCGAACCACTCGGGGGCGTCGATCTTCAACTCCGCCGGCTCGGACCATGTCTTGCCCTGGTCGGCGGAGCGGGCGAGGTAGACGGCGTGTGGCTTGCCGCCCGGCGGCGGTTGACCCTTGCCGGGGGTGACGAACCACGAGCAGATGAGCGTGCCGTCGCGGAGCGCAGCGACGTGCGGGTCGCGGTCGTCGTACGGCGTGTCGAACAGCACGGCCGGCTCGGACCACGTCGCGCCATCGTCGGTCGAGCGGACGGCCATGATCCGCCCGCCGTTGGGCCAGTCCTTCGACGGCAGCGTGACGTGGCCGCCGCCGGAGTAAAAGACGCACAGCAGGTCGCCGGATTTGGTGCGGCAAACGTCGGGGAAGGCCGCGTACCCGCCGGCCGCCTGGCCGGTGACGATCACTTGATGGCCGGCAGCGGCAGGCGGCAGGGCGAGGATCAGGGCGGCGGCGGCCCAGCCAGTCGCGGCCGACGAGATGAACTGGTCCTTGCCGTGCGGGAAGCCCGTCTCGAAGTACGCCTGAAACGGCTTGCTCCGCGTACGGACGTGCCAGGTGCCGTCGGGCAGCTGCGTCTTCAGCAAATACTCGACGCCCCGCTGATAGGTCGGGACGGTGGTCGCCAGCCCGCCGGCCTCGTGTAGCGCGAACAGGGCGGAGCCGGTGGCGTAGGCGTCGCTGTCGAGCGCGTCGGTCTGGGCCCAGCCGCCGTCGGGCCGCTGCGACCGGAGCAGTTCATCCGCCGCCGATCGCACCTCAGCGTCCGCGGCTTGTAGCGCGAGCAAGCGGAAGACGCGATCTTCGGTGTCCTTCGCCGCCGTCTGCGTGAGCCAGTCGCGGGCCGCATCAATCCGCTTCGTCGCCCGCTCGCGCTGTTCCGGCGTGGCCCACGCCTTGAGTGCCCGCAGCGCCAGGTAGGTGGCGGTGAAGTCGCTGACCTCCGACGGCGGGCGGTTGCTCGTCGTCCGCCAGTGGTCGCGGTCGGCGTCGCGGCGGAGGAAGTACTCGACCACGGCCTCGGTCGTCGCGTCCGGCCGGCGGCCGCCCAGCTCCAGCGACCAGAGCGCGTACCCGGCCGTGTCCACCTGCCCGCCCTGGCCCTTGCCCTTGCGGTACTCGCCGCGGTTGCGGTCGAGGAAGGCGGCGATGAAGTCGAGCTGCTTCGGCAGGTCCCACGCCGGCACGGCCAGGCCGCGGTCGCGGGCGGCGGTGAACGCGAGGATCGGCTGCGCCTGGCTGTGGCAGGCGAAGCACGTCCGCTCGGCCACGTGGCCGTCCGCCCCTTTGACCAAGAGCGGCAGGGCCTTTTCGACGGCAGCCCGGACCGCGGCCGGGTCCGCCGCCGCGGCGCGGGTCAGCAGGACGGCCGGGATGATGACGGCGGCGGTGGCGCGGAACATGGCGGTCCCCCGGCGGGTAGTGTACCACGGCGAGGGCGGTCCGCCATGCCTCGGCCGGCGGCGGCTGGTATCATGACGAACACGCGACCGATTCGGCGGGTGCAAACGTCCGGGTGGCCGGGGCTGAGTCTTC
>DASXAN010000075.1:0-4938 GCA_036406755.1 Gemmataceae bacterium | reverse complement strand
GCGCCGGCAGCCCAGCGGCGGCCACGCCTTGCAGCACTTCGTAGAGGGTACCGTCGCCGCCCGCGGCGACCACGGCGGGTGACCCGCCGCGGACCGCCGCCTCGGCCAGCCGGGCCGCCGAGCCGGGGCCTTCGGTCAGTTCCTCGGCGACCTCGACGCCACGGCCGCGGACCTCCTCCACGGCCGCCATGAGCCGGGTGTCGGCCGCCACCTTGGCGTGAACGATCAGGTGCAGGCGACGGGGCATGATGCGAGGGGTGGTACGGAGGGAACCGGGGCCACGGCTGTCAATTGCATCGCGCGGCGCATCCGGCCGCAGCGGCATTTCCCGTCAGCGCCTCACGACCCCCGCAGGCGGTCCCACAACAGCAACCCGGCGACCGTCTTCACGTCGCGGATCGTGCCGTCCACGGCCCAGGCGATGGCCTGCTCCCACGGGACGACCTGCGGCTCCAGCGACTCGTCTTTCTCCGGCCGGGCCGGGCCGGGCGTCAGGTCCTGGGCGGCGTAGACGTGCATCAGCTCGCTCAGACAGCCGGGGGACGCGTAGCAGGCGGTCAGCTTCCGCCAGCGGCCGGCCGTGTAGCCCGTCTCCTCGGCGAGTTCGCGGACGGCCGCCCGGTCCGGCGGCTCGCCCGGCTCCAGCGTGCCGGCGGGCAGCTCCCAGAGGGTTTCGCCGACGATGAAGCGGTAGTTCTTCAGCAGGCAGACGTGGCCGGCATCCACCAGCGGCAGGATCACGACCGCCCCCGGGTGGACGATCACGTCCCGGCGGATGGTCGTGCCGTCCGGCAGGACCGTCGTGTCCAGGTGGACCTCGATCTTCCGGCCGCGGTGGACGAGTTCTCGGGGCATGGGGTTGTGTCCGTCGCCGTCGGGCGCTGGCGACGCCTCCGGGGGGATGATAGAATTCAGGACGGCCTGCCGCAACGGGTGCCGGGGAGTGTACGTTCGATGCGCGATCCACTGACCTGGTCATTCCCGCTCGGACGGATGTTCGGCATCCGCGTCAACGTCCACGTCTTGTTCCCGGTGATCGTCCTGGCGCTCATCCTCCGCGTGTGGGCGCAGAAGGACACGACCGTGACGCTGGCCGAGGCGGGCGTCATGGCCGGGCTGTTGTTCGTGTCGGTCCTGCTGCACGAGTTCGGCCACTGCTTCGCCGCCCGGTCGGTGGACGGGGACGCGACCGAAGTCCTGTTGTGGCCGCTCGGCGGGCTGGCCTACTGCGACGTGCCGCACACGCCCCGGGCGCACCTGATCACCGCCCTGGGCGGGCCGGCCGTAGACCTGATCCTCTGCGTCCTGTCGGCCGGGGCGCTGCTGTTCGCCGGCCTGGTGCCGCCGCTTAACCCGCTGGACGGGGGCAACGCCTACCAGCCGAAGATGTACGACTGGCACGCCGGCGCCTACAGGACCGGCGGCGTCAGCAGCCTCCGGGCCAATCCGGAACCGCCGAAGGCGGACGCCGCGGCCAAGAAGGACGCGCCGCCGCCGAAGTCCGAACCGCCCGGCGGCCCGACGGCGACGGCGACCGCCGCGCCGCAGACCGGCAGCGGTCTGCTGCTGTGGCAGGTCCTGGCCGGCCAACTATTCTGGCTGAACTGGTTCCTGTTTTTGCTCAACATGGTCCTGGTCGGCTTCCCGCTCGACGGCGGCCGGGTGCTCCAGGCGATCCTCTGGTCCCGCAGCGACTACCGCCAGGCGACCTCGACCGCCTGCTACGCCGGTTTCATGGTGTTCATCGCGGTCGGCTTCTACGCGATTTGGGGCAACGAGGTCATCGCGCTGGCCCTGAGCCTGTTCGTCTACCTCAACTGCAAGCAGCAGCTGATCCTGTTGGAGACGGGCGGGGAGGACGCCCCGTTCGGGTACGACTTCTCGCAGGGGTACACCAGCCTGGAAGGGCACCAGGCGCCGGCGACGACGCCGCGGCGGAAGCGGCCGAACTGGTTCCAGCGGTGGATGCAGCAGCGGGCGGCCCGGAAGGCCCGGCGGGAGCAGGAGCAGCGGGAGGCCGAGGAGCGGCGGATGGACGAGCTGCTGGCGAAGGTCCAGCAGGAGGGCATCCAGTCGCTCACCGACGAGGAGCGGCGGTTCCTCACGCGCGTCAGCGCCCGCTACCGCGGTGGCAAGCCGTAACCTTGTCCTTTGTCCCCTGTCCCTTGTCCTTAGTTAAGACAAGGGACAAGGGACAGGGGACAAAGGACAAATCCGAATGGCCGACCTGATTCAGCCGCGCACACTCAAAGGCTTCCGCGACAACCCGCCGGCGCTGGCCATCCCGCGGGAGCGGCTGATGGACACGGCCCGCCGCGTCTTCCGGTCGTACGGCTACCCGCCGATCGACACCCCGGCCCTGGAGTACGCGGAAATCCTCGTCGGCAAGATGGCCGCCGAGGCGGAGATTCAGCGGCAGCTTTACCGCTTCACCGACCAGGGCGGGCGGGATGTGGCGCTGCGGTTCGACCTGACGGTGCCGTTCGCCCGGTTCGCCGCCCAGCACATCAACCAGCTCGGCACTCCCTTCAAGCGGTATCACATCGGCACCGTCTGGCGCGGCGAGGCACCGCAGGCCGGCCGATACCGCGAATTCATCCAGTGCGACTTCGACATCATCGGCACGGCGTCGAACGCCGCCGACAGTGAAATCGCGTTGGTCATCCACGACCTGATGGTGGCGCTCGGCTTCGAGCGGTTTGAGGTCCGGATCAACAACCGACTCGTGCTCAACGGCCTGCTCGAAGAACTCGGGCTGGCCGACAAGGCGGGGTCGGTTCTGCGCGTGCTGGATAAGCTCGGCAAGCAGGGCCGCGAGGCCGTGCTCGGCGAGCTGACCGCGGCGCCCGCGGACCGCGGCGTCGGCCTGACGGCCGAGCAGGCCAACCACGTCCTGGCCCTCGCCAGCACGACGGGCGGCAACGGCGAAGTGCTAGACCGCGTCGAACGCGACTTCGGCCGCAACCCGAAGGCCGCCGAGGGCGTGGCCAAGCTCCGCGAGTTGCTGGCCGTCGCAGGCACGGCCGGCGTGCCGGAGGACCGGCTGCGGATCGACCTGGCGATCTGCCGCGGCCTGGACTACTACACCGGCACCATCTACGAGACCTTCCTGACCGACCTGCCGGGCATCGGCTCGGTCTGCTCCGGCGGCCGGTACGACAACCTCGCCGGCCTGTACACCAAGCAGACGCTCCCCGGCGTCGGCGCGTCGCTCGGCCTGGACCGGCTGTTGGCGGCGATGGAGGAGTTGAACCTGCTGCCGAAGGCGTCCACGCCGGCCCCGGTGCTGGTGGTGCAGTTCTCGGCCGACCGGGCCGGCGACTACCAGCGGATCGCCCGCACGCTGCGGGCCGCCGGCGTCGCCGCCGAGGTCTACCCGGACGCCAAGAAGATCGGCCCGCAGTTGCAGTACGCCGAGCGGCGGGGGTTCACCCTGGCCCTGATCGCCGGGCCGGATGAATTCGCGCAAGGCGTGTGCAAGGTCAAGGCGCTGGCCACGCGGGAGGAGCGGACGATTCCCGAGTCTGAGCTGGTGGCGTCCGTCCGGGCGCTGCTGGCCGGGGGGTCCGGGCATGGACCGCAGTAACCACTACGAGTCGGCGTTCGAGGCCTACCTGCGGACCCGCCGGCTCGGGTACGTGGCCGTGGACGAGGCCCACCGCTCGACGCTCGACGACGAGCCGGTCAAGAGCCTGGACTTCGTCGTCTACGGGGCCAACGGGGCGAAGCTACTGGTGGACGTGAAGGGCCGGCGGTTCCCCGGGGGCAAGAAAGACCGACCGCGGCGGGTGTGGGAGACGTGGTCCACCCGCGAGGACATCGACGGCCTGGTGCGGTGGACGGAACGGTTCGGGCCCGGCTACGTCGGGCTGCTCGTGTTCGTTTATCGCGTCATGCCAACGGTGCTGTTGCCGTTGGGCACGCCGGACCTGTGGCTGTGGCACGACCGGTTCTACCTGCTGCGGGCGGTGCCGGTCGAGGAATACCGCCGGCACATGCGGGTCCGCAGCCCGCGGTGGGGGACGGTCATGTTGCCGACGGCCTCCTTCCGCGAGTTGGTCCGCCCGTTCCGCGACTTCGTCGCCCCGAAGCAGACTCCCGCGACCGCACTCCGCACGATCGACCGCTAGCACAGCCATGAAACTCGGTGTGACGCTGGAATCGCTGGGCCTGCCGTTCCGCCGCGGGCTGTCGGAGGCCCGCCGGCTGGGCGTGGCCGGGCTGCAGGTGGACGCCGTCGGCGACCTGTCCCCGGACCGGCTCACTGACACCGGCAAGCGGGAGCTGCGGCACCTGCTCGGCTCGCACGGCCTGGAGTTGACGGCCCTGGGCTGCCCGCTGCGGCACGGCCTGGACGAGCCGGCCAACCTCCAGCCGCGGATCGACCGCGTCCGCCGGGTGATGAGCCTGAGTTTCGAGCTGGGGGCGCGGGTGGTGATCGTGCAGGCCGGCCGCGTTCCGGACGACCCGGCCGACCCGCGGGCGCCGGTGATGAGCGAGAGTCTGCTGGCGCTAGGCCAGTTCGGCGACCGCGTCGGGGCCACGCTGGCCCTGGAGACAGGGCTGGAGTCGGGCGAGACGCTGAAGGCGTTTCTGGACAAGCTCGACACCGGCGGCGTGGGGGTCAACTACGACCCGGCCAACCTGCTGATGAACGGCTTCGACCCGATCGAGAACCTGACCCCGCTGAAGGACCGGATCGTGCACACGCACGCCAAGGACGCCCGCCGCCGCGGGGCCAGCCGGGCGGCGGCCGAGGTCCCGCTCGGCCACGGCGACATTGACTGGATGCAGTACCTGGGCACGCTCAGCGCCCTGGAGTACCGCGGCTGGGTGGTGATCGAGCGCGAGACGGGGACGGACCGGCTCGCGGACGTCGCCGCGGCTGTGAGCTTCCTGCGGCGGTTGATGTAGGTTGGGTCGAACGAGCGGAGCGAG
>DASXAN010000074.1:0-8998 GCA_036406755.1 Gemmataceae bacterium | reverse complement strand
CGAGCGGTCCCGCTGGCGGCGGCGGCGACGCGACCCGAATTACCGTGCGCGAGCCGGCGACCGGGCGGGTCCGGGTCAACGCCGTGGTGCCGGAGGACTGCGGCTTGATGTGGTTCTCCGGGGACGGCGACTTTCTGTTCGTCCGCGGTGACAGCGGCGTGCACGTCATCGACACCTCGACCGGCCGGCGGTGCCCGCCGCAGCCGGGGGCCGAGGCGTTTGCCGTCATCCCCGGAATACGGCAAGTGCTTGCCCTGGACCGTCGGCAAGAAGATCGGCTGTCGCTGGTGCGCCGGGATTTCGACGCGGGCAGCGCGGTCGGCCGGCTCGACCTGCCGCCGGGCTTCACGCTCGTGAGTTACCCGTACGAGGACGGGCGACATTTACTTCTCGTCGGCAACGATCCGAGCGGGCCGTTCGCACGGGTCAGAAAGTACCTGGCGAACCTCCCGCTCGTGGGCCGTGCGTTTGCCGTCGAGCCGACGGAGTGTGCCGTCTACGACACGGCCACCGAGCGGGAGGTCGCGCGGATCCACCCGACCGCCCCCGTCTGGACTCAGCTCTCACCGGACGGTCGGACGTTGGTGAACGCCAGTCGCAACGGTCAGCTCGAATGCTGGGACGTCCCGCCCCGCAAGCCGCTGACGTGGTTCGTCGCCGCCGCCTGCGTCTGGGCGGTGCCGGTCTTGTGGCTCGCCCGCCGCCGCACACGGTGACTGGCGAGCGGGGTGGCGTAAGCGCCCCGAGGGCCCACAAATGTCAGTGACACTTCTCCTCGTTCCCAAACGGAGTTGGGAACGAGGAGACTGGCAACGAGAAGTTGCCATTTGGGTGCCCTCGGGGCGCTCACGCAACCCCGCTCACCGGATTTTTGCTCGACGCGCCGCCCCCGCCCGCATATCATCGTCCCCCGTACGACAGGTCCGCCGTCTCGACCGAGAGCCGGCGGTGAAAAGGGAAGCCGGTGCGAATCCGGCGCGGGGCCGCCGCTGTGATCGGCCAGGCCCGCGGACAGTCCAACGCCACTGGGGCAGTTGCCCGCCCCGGGAAGGCGGTCCGCGGCCGTCAGGAGCCGTAAGCCAGAAGACCTGCCTGTCGGTTGTTCCGCTGTGGTGCTTCGGCCGCGAGCACCCCCGGGCCGCCGTCGCAGTCTCGCGCACGTCCGCCGCCGGGGTCCTCGGGCCGACCAGCTGCCCGAGCCGGCAGGAAAGGACGTGCGATGCTGTTTTGTCCCCCGTCCCGTGCCCCTTGGCCCCGGCCGTCCCGCCCCCAGCCACCCCGCCGAGCGGCGTTCTCGCTCATCGAGCTGCTCGTCGTCGTCGCCATCATCGCGGGGCTGGTCGGCCTGTTGCTGCCGGCCGTGCAGCGGGCCCGCGAGGCCGCCAACCGGGCGAAGTGCGCCAACAACCTCAAACAAATCGGCCTCGCCCTGCTTGGCCATCATGACACCTACAAGCTCTTCCCCCGCGGCGGGTACCTCAGCGTGGCCGTGCCGCAGGCGGCGACTCCGACCGAGCCGGCCGTCACGACCAAGCTGAGCTGGTCCGCGGCCGTGCTGCCGTGGCTGGAGCAGGACGCCCTGTTCCGCACCATCCGGGCCGACCTGCCGTACACCGACCCGGCCAACCTGCCGGCCGGGCGGACGGTCCTGCCCGTGTTCCTCTGCCCGACCTCGCCCAACACCAGCCTCTGGCGGCCGTCCGCCGACCTGCCGGCCGCCGAGTACGCCCGCGCCGACTACGGCGGGGTCAACGGCGAGCGGGGGCTGCGGTCGCCGACGGCCAGCAACTCCCCGGAGCGGGGCGTGCTGATCTTCGAGAAGGCCCTGTCGCTGGCCGACGTCACCGACGGGGCGTCGCAGACCGTGCTCGTCGGCGAGGCGCCGGAGGGCATCCAGTCGATCTGGATCGGCGTCCGCAACGTGTTCGACCAGTCGGCCCCGGTCAGCGAGCGGCATAGCGACACGTCGCCGTACCCGTCGTGCGCGCTGCCCGGCGTGTTCTGCGACTTCGGCCAGGAGATCAGCAGCTACCACCCCGGCGGGGCCCAGGCCGTGTTCGCCGACGGGGCGGTTCACTTCCTCGGCACGGCGATGGACGTCGCCGTGCTGGCGGCCCTTTGTTCGCGGGCCGGCGGCGAGCCGGTCGGCGGGGACTTCTAACTTCACCCCGTTTCGCCGCGCTCATTTAGTTCCCGGTCAATGACCGGGGGCTGTTCAAATCCGCCCCCGGTCATTGACCGGGAACTAAATGAGCGCGGCGAAACGAAACCGTCATCCTCCTTCATCACCGAGACTCCCATGAACCTGCGCATCAGTCTGTTGTGTGTCGTGGTCCTCACCCCCACCGCCCGCGGCCAGACGATCGGCTTCGAGGACGTCTCCGTCCCGACCCCGCCCGGCTACGTCAACGGCTCGGCCGGCCCCGGCGGCATGACCCAGTTCACCAGCGGCGGGGCGACGTTCAACAACAACTACGACACGTCGTTCGGCAGCTGGGCCGGCTGGGCCGTCAGCCGCGCGACGAACACGACCACGCCCGGCTTCGGCAACCAGTACGCCGCCTACAACGTCCCCGGCGGCGGCACCGGCGACAACTCGCCGACCTACGCCGTTGCCTTTCCGGACACGTTCACGCCGGTCACGCCGACGATCCAGCTCCCGGCCGGCACCCGGCCGCAGGCGGCCCGGGTCACCAACACGACCTACGCCGCCCTATCGATGCGGGACGGGGACGCGTTCGCCAAGAAGTTCGGCGGCCTGTCCGGCAACGACCCGGACTTCTTCCTGCTCACCGTCCAGGGCCGGGACGCGGTCGGGGCGCTGCTCGGCAGCGTGGACTTCTACCTGGCCGACTACCGCTTCGCCGACAACGCCCAGGACTATATCGTCTCGCAGTGGACGACCGTGGACCTGAGCGGCCTGCCGGCGGGCACGCAACAGCTGACGTTCACCCTGGCGTCGTCGGACGTCGGGCCGTTCGGCATCAACACGCCGACCTACTTCGCCCTCGACAACCTGACGGTGACGCCGGTGCCGGAGCCGGGGACACTCGCACTGGTGGGCCTGGCGGCGGGACTGGTCGCCCGCCGTTGCCGCCGCGGCCGGGGCGGCCGATCATGGGTGGCATGAGCGTCCTCGACCTGATCGGCCGCACGCCGCTGGTGCGGCTGGAGCGGATCGCTGCCGGCCTGCCGACGGCGGTGTACGGCAAGTGCGAGCACCTGAACCCCGGCGGCAGCGTCAAGGACCGGATCGCGCTGGCGATCGTCAACGACGCCGAGGCCGGCGGGGTGCTGAAACCCGGCGCGACGCTGGTCGAGGCGACGGCCGGCAACACCGGCGTCGGGCTGGCGCTGGTGGCGGCCGCCCGCGGCTACCGGCTGGCGTGCGTGTTGCCGGCGAAGATGTCGGCCGACAAGCGTTCCGCCCTCGCCGCCCTCGGGGCCGAGGTGATCGTCACCCCGAACGCCCCGCCGAACAGTCCGGACAACTTCCAGACCGTCGCCCGCCGGCTGGCCGCCGAGCGGGGCTGGTTCCTGACCGACCAGTTCGCCCACCCGGCCAACCCGCTCGTCCACGAGACGACGACCGGGCCGGAGATTCTCGAGCAGACCGGCGGCCGGATCGGGGCGCTGGTGTGCGGCGTCGGCACCGGCGGGACGATCACCGGGGCCGGCCGATTCCTGAAGCGGCAGGCGCCCGGGGTGAAGGTCGTGCTCGCCGACCCGGTCGGGTCGCGGCTGGCGCACCTCGTGGACCCGGCGGCCCACTCGGACCACGACGCGGCGTACGCGGTCGAGGGGATCGGCGGCAGCGTCGCCCCGGCGGTGCTGGACCTGTCCGTGATCGACGCGGCCGAGCGGGTGACGGACGAGGAGAGCTTCGCCATGACCCGCCGGCTGTGGCGGGAGGAGGGGTTGCTGGTCGGCGGGTCGTCGGGCACGGCGGTGGCGGCGGCGGTGCGGGTGGCGACCCGCGGGGACGTGGCCGGGCCGGTGGTGGCCGTGCTGGCCGACTCGTGGGACCGGTATTTCGCCCAACCCTGGGTGCGGTAGACTAACGGCATGGCCCGCCCCGACCCGCCGCTGCCGAAGCTCGTCCGCCGGCTGCCGTCCGGCCGGGTGCCGCGCGCCGCCATCCGCAAGTACGTCCGCCAGGTCGTGGAGAAGTTCCGCCCGGAGAAGGTGATCCTGTTCGGGTCGCACGCCTACGGCCGGCCGCACGAAGACAGCGACGTGGATTTGCTGGTGGTCATGCCGGCGAAGAACGAGCTATCGCAGTCGATCCGCATCCGCCAGGCGTTCGATACGCCGTTTGCGATGGACCTGTTCGTTTGCACGCCCGAACACCTGACAAGGCGGCTCGCATGGAACGACTGGTTCCTGAAGGAAGTTGTCGAGAAGGGGATCGTCTTGCATGACGCCGATGGGACGGGCATGGGTGCGTAAGGCCGAAGAAGATCGGCGCGTCGTGCTGGTGCTCCGCTCGGGGCGTCGGGCCGTCCACTCGTCGATCTGTTTCCACTGCCAGCAGATGGCCGAGAAGTACCTGAAGGCGCTGATCCACGAGCGCGGCGCCGTGGTACCGCGGACGCACGATTGCGAGCGGCTCGTGAACCTGCTGGCACCGACCGACGCCGCGCTCAGCCGGTTTCGGCGGGCGGCGCAGGGGCTCACCCGGTTCGCCGTGGACCCCCGGTATCCCGACTTGTTTTCAACGCCGGCCGCGTCACACTCGCGCGCGGCCTGGAATGCCGCCGAGCGCATCCGCGCTGAGGTCCGCCGCCGGCTCGGGCTGCGGCCGCGGCCGTGACCACCCCCCGAACCGCCGCGTGGCCCGCCCGTGTCCCTACCGTAGAATGCCCCTTTCCACTCGATCCCCGTAAGGATTCCGCACATGGCCGAGAAGATCACACCCCGCGCCACCGACTACGCCCAGTGGTACATCGACGTCGTCAAGCAGGCCGGGCTGGCCGAGAACTCCGACGTCCGCGGGTGCATGGTCATCAAGCCGACCGGGTACGCCCTGTGGGAGAAGATGCAGCGGGCGCTGGACCGCATGTTCAAGGACACCGGCCACGTCAACGCCTACTTCCCCCTGTTCATCCCCAAGACCTTCCTCGCCAAAGAGGAGGAGATGGCCGAGGGGTTCGCCAAGGAGTGCGCCGTCGTCACCCACTACCGGCTCAAGGCGGAGAAGGGCAAGGGGCTGGTCGTCGATCCGGAGGCCCGGCTGGAGGAGGAGCTGGTCGTCCGGCCGACGTCCGAGACGATCATCTGGAACACCTACAAGAACTGGATCCAGAGCTACCGCGACCTGCCGCTACTCATCAACCAGTGGTGCAACGTCGTCCGCTGGGAGATGCGGACGCGGCTGTTCCTGCGGACGGCCGAGTTCCTCTGGCAGGAGGGGCACACGGCCCACGCCACGCAAAAAGAAGCCGAGGACGAGACGCGGCAGATGGTGGACGTGTACCGCCGGTTCGCCGAGGAGTGGATGGCGATGCCGGTCCTGGTCGGCCCGAAGAGCGAGGGGCAGAAGTTCCCCGGGGCGGTGTACACGCTGTGCATCGAGGCGATGATGCAGGACGGGCGGGCGCTCCAGGCCGGCACGTCGCACTTCCTCGGGCAGAACTTCGCCAAGGCGTTCGACGTCACGTTCCAGAACCAGCAGGGCCAGCGGGAGCACGCCTGGGCGACCAGCTGGGGCGTCAGCACCCGGCTGATCGGCGGGCTGCTCATGACCCACTCGGACGACCAGGGGTTGGTCGTGCCGCCGCGGCTGGCCCCGATCCACGTCGTCATCGTGCCGCTGGGCAAGACGGACGCGGAGCGGTCGGCGTCGCTGGCGGCGGCGAACAAGCTGGCGGACGAGCTGCGCGCCAGGCCGCGGGACGAGTTCTATGGCTACGAGCCGCTGACGGTGAAGGTGGACACGGACTTCGACAAGTCGCCGGGGTTCCGGTTCAACGAGTGGGAGCTGCGGGGCGTGCCGGTGCGGGTCGAGCTGGGGCCGAAGGACCTGGAGAAGCAGGCGTGCGTGGTTGGCCGGCGGGACCGGCCGGGCAAGGAGGGCAAGGAGTTCGGCGTGCCCCTGGCCGGGGCGGCCGACCGCATCGACGCGGTGCTGCGGGACATCCAGGCCGGGCTGTTCGCCAAGGCGAAGGCATTCCGCGATTCGCACATCCGCACGGCCGACACTTACGACCAGTTCAAGCAACTGGTCGAGGAGCCGGGGTTCGTGTGGATGCACTGGGACGGGACGCGGGGAACGGAGGACAAGATTCAGCAGGAGACGAAGGCGACGATCCGGTGCATCCCGTTCGACCGGCCGAAGGAGGCGGGCAAAGACCCGGTGACGGGCCAACCGTCGGAGGGGCGGGTAGTGTACGCGCGGGCGTACTGAGACATCGCGGTGAAAACGATCCTCCTACCGACGGCCGTCGGCGCCTGCGTCATGGGGCTACTCGGCTCCTTCGTCACTTACGCGCCGGGATACGAAGTCGCCGGACAGTTGCTGTTCATTGTCGCCGGAGCCGCGGCCGGGTTCGTGAGCGGCACCGTCAGCTACCTGGTCGCTCGCAGGTCCGGCGGTCGTCCCAAATGACCGTTCACGTGTCGGGGGCCGGGGATGCGGGTCCGCGTGCGGATCGACCCGAAATGTGTTTTCGAGATCGGCGGCCGGACGCCGGAGACGCGGGCGTTGGTCAAGCAGTACGTCAAAGCCTTCGCCGAACACCTCGGGGCGCACGCCGGCCGGCCGCCGGGATCCACTCCCCGAGGCGGCCAGCCGCCGGCGTACGTCTGGACGGATGCGAATTGGCGGTTTTTTTACACGCTTGAGCGAACCCGGGGTCGGTCCATCATCGTGATCAAGCGCGTCGAACGCTCTTAGGACGCCGTTTCTTTACCGACTTGCCACCGATCGCCGCGAGGAATTCCTTCACCGACAGATAGCGGTCCGGGGGATTATCGATCCGATGGAATGACTCGGTCAGAAACTTCGAATCACGGGACGGCGGACCCCACATGCCCTCGGCCGGCACCACGAAACCGATCGGTTTCCGATCGTCGCCCCGGATGGCGAGTGCTGGAATCGGCTGACCGCGGGCAGCGAACCGCTTCCAAAGTTCGATTGCCAGTTCAGCCAGTTCCTGATCGGACAACCGGTCGGTGTCGATGCTAACCCTAATAGGAGTCATTGGCGCGGTACTCCTTCGCCGGCGCCTTCATCATAACTAATCCCCGCCCGCCGACAATGCCGGTCAGCGTCCCGCCGCCTTCGCCCGCAGCACCGCCAGCCCCTTCGCCAGCGTCGGGTCGGCATCCTTGTACGCCCCGGCCGGGGCCTCCACCCGCACCGCCGGCGGCACCCCCCGGCCCTCGATCGGCGTGCCGTCCGGGAGCATGTCCACCCACCGCGAGTAGTACACCGTCAGCCCGGTGCCGCTGACCTCGACCGTCCCCGGGTTGCCGCTGGACCCGCGGGTCGGCAGGCCCACCGTCGTCACGTGGGGCAGGGCCGCCAGCATCTTGGCGAACCCCTCCCCGCTCGACACGCACCCCGGCCCGAGCAGGCACACCACCGGCTTCAGGTACGGCTTGCCGGACTTCGCCGGCGGCAGCTCCCGCGGGTAGTCCTCGGTGAACTCGTCGTGGCCCATGCCGTTGCGGTACTTGCTCTTGGCGTACACCACCTGCTTGCCGCAGAACAGCCGGGCGACCTCCTGGGCCAGCGGCTCGCTGCCGCCGTTGGCATTCCGCAGGTCGATGACGAAGCCCGGGGCGTCGGCCAGCTTTTCGATCGCCGCCACCGCCTTGGCCACCAGCTCCGGCGTGGCCGCGCTCTGCTGCGTCATCAGGAAGTAGCCGAACCCGTCCGGCTTCGTCTTGCCAACGATGGCGTACTTGCCGCACTCGGTCGTGTCCGTGAGCTGGGCGAGGATCACCTGGCGGTTGCCGTTGTACGACCACGGGGTGCGATGCGTGCCGATCTGGTTGCCGTCGGGCGTCATGATCCAGACGTGCCCGTCCTTGAGGCGGCCGAGCATCTCCTTGAGCACCGCGGCCAGCTCGTCGGCAGATTTCGCCCGCACCGCCTTCGGCCGATACTCGTCCCGCAGCTTCGCCCAGTCCACGTCCGGCTTGAGGGCGAAGTAGCTGTAGTTCCAGTTCATCACCTTCCACATCCGGTCGAACCCGTCGCCGACGGCCTCCGGGGTGAACCGGAACGGCGGCTCCTCGAACACGTAATCCGCCTTGCCGGTCTTCCGGCCGGTCCAGGTCTGTTTGCCGTTGGCGCCGCGGTCCAGCTCGACGGTATACGTCCCCGGCGGCAGCGTCATCTCGAACTTCTCGCCGACCTTGACGGTGGCGTATTCCTCCACCCCCGGCCCCTTGACCGTCAGGAAGTGCGTCTCGTCCCGGTCGCCGGAGCGGAGCTTGAGCGTGCCGCCGAACGGCTCGCCAGGCGCGAGCGTGAAATCGACCGTGGCCGACTGGCCGGGCAGGAGCTTGTGCCGGTCGGCGTCCTCCGCCTTGACGAAGCCCCGCTTCTCAGCCCACATCCGGGTGACGTGCAGCCGGTACTCGCCCTGACACTTGAGGGTGATCGTGTACCGTCCGTCCGGCCCGGTCTTCGCCCGGTTGCTCTTGTCGTCGCTGACGACCTTCACCCACTGCATGTTGTTGACCAGCACCAGGGCGTCCGGGACCGGGACGCCCTTGGCGTCGGCCACCTTGCCGGTGACGGTGGCCGTCCACGTGGTCCCGGCGGCCGGCGGGTGCGGCTGGGTCGCCCAGGCGGCCCGCTCCTCGTCGTAGGACGCGACCACCGCGACGTACATCGGCGGCAGGCCGGCCGCGGCCGCGAGCCGGTCGGCCTCGCTGGCGCCGAACGGCGTCGCGAGGGCACCCCGGCGGAAGGCGATCAAGCAGCCCTCGTCGCGGACGCCGGCGCGGAGCGCGGCCGTCGCGACGGTCGCGACGCGCTGCTCCA
>DASXAN010000073.1:0-2566 GCA_036406755.1 Gemmataceae bacterium | reverse complement strand
CGGCCGGCGGGGCGGCCGGCCGCTGGCGCGCCGGCCGTGGCCGCGGGGCCGCGATCTTCTTCGCGTCCGGCGGGATCGGCGTGTCCTCGGGGGAGAGGATTTTCCCGGCCGGCAGCTTCTTCAGTTTGATGTCCTTGTACTCGACCACCATTTTGAACCCGCGGTGCAGCTGCAGCGCGATGATGCCGTCCGCGGCCCGCTTGTCCGCCTGGTGGTCGATCACCTCGACCATGAGCGAGCCGTTGATGGTGTGCGTCAGCTTGTTGCCGGTGGCGACGATGACGTAGTCGTTCCAGTCGTCGGCGTGGATGGCGGCGGTGAGCTTCGCCGGGTCGCCGGTGTGGCCGACCACGTACCGGTCGCCGTTGGCGGCGATGACGACCTTCTCGCCCCGCTGGGCGAGGATGCCGCGGCCCCGCTCCTCGTAGAGGATGCCGGTGTAGTGGTTGTCGCCGTCCATGTCGGCCTGGTAGCCGCCGACGACGAAGCTGCCGGCATCTTTCAGGTGTTTGGAGCGGTACTGGATGCCGGAGTTGCCGCCGTGGAGGCGGAATCTGGCGTGCAGCTCGAAGTCGGCGGCGGTGCCCTTCCAGATGAGGAAGGTGTTGGCCGGGATGTTGCCGTCGGTCTGGCCGACGATGGCCCCGTCCTTGACGGACCAGAGCTTCGGGTCGCCCTCCCAGCCGGTCAGGTCTTTGCCGTTGAAGAGCGACTGGAAGTCGTCGCCGCGGGCCGGGGCGGCGACGGCGATGAGGGCGAGCGCGAGTGCGGCGAGGCGGGACACGGACGGGCCTCCTCGGAACGGGAATGACGGACGGTGACACGGACCGGCAGGATGCGTTCGCCGATCGCGGCGGGTTCAGCCCCGAAGGGGCGGCACAGTGTTAGCCCAGGGCGCGAGCCCTGGGTTCTGTGCCCGGGAAAGAGTCGCAGCCCCGGAGGGGCGACACAGATTCATGTGCCGCCCCTCCGGGGCTCACCGGGTTGGTTGGGCCGTTGACCCAGGGCTCACGCCCTGGGCTAAGGTGTGCCGCCCCTTCGGGGCTACCGGCATCGACTCATCCCCATCTACTGCCGCACCTGGCCGGCGATTCACGGCCGTATTGTAGCGGCATTTCCCGCCGCGACCGGGTACAATCGGCCGATCCGCGTTTCTCCCTCTCCCGAAAGGACCGCGCCATGGACCGCCGGACCGCCGTGTTCGCACTCGCCGTACTCGGGGCGCTGACGCAACCCCGCTCGCCGGCCCGGGCCGACCTGGCCGCCTACGTCGCCAAGGCCGACCCGGCCTTCAAGTGGGAACTCACCGGCAAGACCGAGTCCCCGCTCGGCACCGTCTACGAGCTGCACCTCGTCTCCCAGGTCTGGGAGGGCATCACCTGGGAGCACGGCCTGCAAGTCTGCCTGCCGGCCGGCGTCAAGCCGACCGCCACCATGTTCCTCTGGAACCAGGGCGGCAAGCCCAGCCCCGGCGGGGCCGCCTTCGCGATGATCCTCGCCACCAAGATGAAGGCCCCGGTCGCGTTCCTCTACGGCATCCCCAACCAGCCGCTCTTCGACGGCAAGAAGGAAGACGCCCTCATCGCCGAGACGTTCGTCCGCTACCTCCAGACGAAGGACGAGGACTGGCCGCTGCTCTTCCCGATGGTCAAGAGCCTGGTCCGGGCGATGGACGCGGTCCAGGCGTTCGCCGAGAAGGAGTGGCAGTCCAAGCCGACCGGCTTCGTCGTCTCCGGGGCGTCCAAGCGGGGCTGGACGACCTGGCTGACCGGGGCCAGCGACCCGCGGGTCAAGGCAATCGCCCCGATGGTCATCGACATGCTCAACTCCCCGGCCCAGCTGCCGCACCAGGTCAAGTCGTTCGGCGCCTACAGCGAGCAGATCGCCGACTACACCCGCCGCGGGCTGATCCCGATGCCCGCCACCGAGGCCGCCCGCAAGCTGTGGACGATGACCGACCCGTACAACTACCGCGACAAGCTGACCATGCCGAAGTTCCTCATCGTCGGGGCCAACGACCCGTACTGGACCGTGGACGCGATGAACTTCTACTGGGACGACCTGAAGGGCGACAAGTGGGTGACGCGGGTGCCCAACGCCGGCCACAACCTCGAACAGAAGCTGCCCGACGGCAAGATCGACCGGTCCCGGGCGGTGGACAGCCTGGCGGCGTTCGGCCGGGCGATGATCCACGGCAAGACGCTGGCGTCGGCGACGTGGGCGGTCAACGACCCGAGTGCGGCGCCGCGGCTGACGGTCCGGGCGACGGCCCCGCCGCTGGCGGCCCGGACGTGGGTCGTGGACGCCCCGAGGCGGGACTTCCGCAAGGCGACGTGGTCGGAACAGCCGGCCGCGGTGGACGGCACGACGGTGACGGCCCTCGCGGGGTTGCCGGCGACCGGGTTCCGGGCGTTCTACGCCGAGCTGGACTACGACCTGGATGGGCTGACGTACCGCGTCTGCACGACGGTCCGGGTGCTCGCGGCGAAGTAGGCGATTTCGGGAGGGCGAGGCTCCTGCCGAGCCGCGAGCGCTCGCGGCTCGGCAGGAGCCTCGCCCTCCCGAA
>DASXAN010000072.1:0-1915 GCA_036406755.1 Gemmataceae bacterium | reverse complement strand
TGGAAGGCGATCAGGCTGGCGCGGTAGTTGTTCCGCTCCACCTGGCGGACCAGGGGCAGCGTCCAGTCGAGGGCCAACTGGTGGTCGTAGCGGCTCCCCCCCAGGGCGAACGGACGGGCCTGACCCAGCGGCGACGATTCACTTAGATGATAGCGAACGTCCACCGTACCTAGCAAGGAATTTGCGAAAACGGCCACCTGCCGCCAGGCGTCGGTGAGCTGGCCGCGGGCGTTCATCAGGTCCAACCGGTTGGCGATGGTCGTCCGGGAGGCGGTGGCGAACGCCTCCGCTTCGCTCACCGCCAGCAGGTCGGACCCCTCGACGCACATCCGCGGCAGCGGTGGCCAGGTCGTCCGCAGGTCCGCCAACCGCTCGTTGCGGGCCTGGCCGAGCAGCAAGTCGAACGCGTTGATGACGATGCGGAATCGGATCGTCTGCACCTCCCGGCGGCGGACCGGGTCGGCCAGGCCGGCCCACGGTTGTGCCTCGTAATCCCGCAAGGCTTGCCCGAACTCGGCGATCTCGTCGTCCACGTCCAGCTGCGTCAGCCGGGCCTCTTCCTCCGGGGACAGGGCCTGTCCGGACCGCTCCAGGTCGGCCCGGCGGTCCAGCAGTCGCCGCCGCTCCTCGCCGAGCCGCCGCCGGCGGGCGGTGAGGGCGTCGGCGGTGAGCGGTTCGACTTCGGCCCACCGGGCCGGGAAGTCGCGCTGGAACTGGGTGCCGCGACTCAGGGCCGACTCCCGCGCGAGCCGCCGCAGGGCGGCTCGCAGTTCGCCCGGGGCCAACCCGCCGAGGTCGGCCGCGGCCTGCGTCGCCGCGTCGAACTGGCGGAACACGTCCTCGTACCGCCGGAACTGCCGGGTGAGCGGCCGGAGCGGGGTGTCGTCCAGCTGCAACGGCAGGCGGGTCGGCAGGCCGAGCTGGATCTTGAACTGGTCGATCGCGTTGCCGTACTCTTGCTCGTCCGTCAGCCGGGTGCTGCGGCCCTGGAGCAACTGCTGCTCCACCTGGTCCACCTGGAGCTGGGACAGGTCGCCGCCCTCCTTGAGGGCCTGGAACAGCTTGATGAACCGCTCCAGGGCGGCGATGTTCTCGTCGTCGATGGCGATCTGCGCGAACTGGAGGATGGTGCCGAGGTAGCCGGCCGCCGACGGCGGAATGGCCGTCTGGAGGTTGAGCCGGCCCGCCTGCCCCGGCGTCACCTGGGCGGAGTTGAAGTTCGTCTGGATCGCCGAGAGTTGGCCGGGGAACAGGCCCGACCCGCTCAGCCCGGCGGTCGGGCTGACGGTGCTGACGGTGACCACGCCGGACGGGACGAAACTGCCGCCGGTGATGCTGCCGCCGCCACCGCCGGCGATGGCCACGTAGAACTCCTTGCGGAAGCGGGCGTACGTGCGGATCTGGTAGAGCAGGCCCCGCTCCGCGGTCGTGAGCGGCTCGAGGGTGACGGCCTTGCCGCCGCCGCGGAGCAGCGGCTGGATCAGGTCCAGGCTGGCCGTGGATTCGCTGATGGTGCGCGGCTGACGGGTGAAGTCCACGACCGTCTGGTTGGCGAACCGCAGCAGCAGGAGTGCCCCGGTGGAGAACAACTGCGAGGCGCCGACGGCGGTGGTGGCGGACCACTGGTTGACGCGGCCCTCGGGCGACCCCGCCCCGGCCCACTCGCGGACGACCGACCCGACGGCGAAGAACTGGGCGGCGAACGAGAACCGCTCCAGCGTCACGGCCAGGGCGGTCAGGTACAGGTCCTCCCGTCGGTCCTGGAACTCGCGGCTGTTGATCCCGCCCAGCTCGACGGCCTGGTCGAGCGTGATGAGGAACGGCGTCGTCGAGTTCAGCAGGTCGCAGGGCGTGCCGGGGGCCGGGATGGCCGGGGGCGGCGGCGGCGGCGCGGCCGGGGCGCCGTTGGTGGCGG
>DASXAN010000071.1:0-2179 GCA_036406755.1 Gemmataceae bacterium | reverse complement strand
TGACGTTCTCCGAGTTCGGCCGGCGGGTGAAGGAGAACGGCAGCCGGGGGACCGACCACGGTGCCGGATCGTGCCTCTTCGTGGCCGGGCCGTCGGTCAAGGGCGGGCCGGTCGGCGACCACCCGCGGCTGGACGACCTGGACTCCGGCGACCTCAAGTACGCCATCGACTTCCGCCGCGTCTACGCCACCTTGCTCGACGACTGGCTCGGCGTGGACAGCCGGGCCGTGCTCAACGGCCAGTTCCCGCACCTGCCCCTGCTCAAGAAGGCGGATCACTCATGAAGCCGCTCGCGCCGCTGATCGCCGCCGTGATGCTTGTCGGTCCGGCTCGGGCGGCCGACCCGCCCCCGGAGCGGCTCATCCCGGCGTCCGCCCAGGTGTACGTCCGCTGGGACGGCGTCGCCGCCCACCGCGAGCAGTACGCGCAAACGGCGCTGGGCCAACTCCTCGGCCGGGACCTCGCCCCGCTGCGACAGGAATTGCTGGACTACTTCCCGCGGACGCTCCGGGCCGAGTTGACCGAGCGAAAACTGCTCGACGGCCTGCCGCCGCAGCGGCTGGTCAAGATTCACGCGGCCGTGACCGAATCCAGCCGACTACTCGACGTGCTCGCCGACCACGGCCTGATCGTCGCCGCCGACGTCAGTCCGCTACCCAGCCTGTGGCAGATGGCCGTCGGCGGGGTTCAGTCGGCCCTGGGCAAGAAGCTCGAGGGCAACCCGTTGCTGCCGCATTTCCAGGTCACGCTAATCGTCCCGGACGCGGCCGCCGACGCCAGTCCGATCCTGAGCGTCCTCCGCCTGCTCGACAGCGACAAGTCGATCGAGGTCAAGGAGGAAAGCGTCGCCGGCCGGAAGCTGTTGCACGCCGTGATCGAGGGCGTCCACACGACCGCCTGGGTCGAGGGGCCGCACGTCGTCGTCACGGTCGGGACGGACCCGCCGCCGCTGGTGTTGGCTCGGATCGACGGCGCGGGGCCGCGGCTGGACGCCAACCCGCTCTTCAAGCGACTCCAGTCCGACAGCGGTTTCCGCACCGACGTGCGGGCGTTCGTGGACGTGAAGTCGTTCGTCGGCATTGCCCAGCGGCTCTTGGCGATGACGGACGCGTCGCTGGGAAAGAAGTTGGACGCGCTCGGCATGGACGGGGTTCACGCGATCGTCTTCCGCGGCGGGTTCGACGGGCCGCAGATGCGGCAGGTGATCGAGGTGGACGCGCCGGGCCCGCGGAAGGGCATCCTCCGCCTGGTCGGCGGGCGACCCGTCACGCTGGACGCGCTGCCGCCGATGCCGCCGGACGTGAGCCGGTGGTCCGCGCACCGGCTCGACCCGGCCGCCGTCTACGACGTCGGGCTGCAACTGTTCGACCTGACCCACCCGCCGGACTCGGACGCCGGCGTCGAGGCCGACACGGCCGCCCAGCGGCTGGACAAGGCGGCCGGCATCGACGTGAAGGCCGACCTGCTGCCGTGCCTGGGCGACACGGTCGTGGCCTACGCCTCGCCGTCCGAGGGGCTGATCTCGTTCGGCCAGGTGTTTGCGGTCGAGGTCAAGGACGGCGAACGGGTGCTGCAAGCCCTCGACCAGATCGTGCAGACGCAAGCCGGCGGCAACGTCCGGCTGCGGAAGCGGCCGATCGCCGACGGCGAGGTGCGGGAAATCTACGTCCGCAAGCAGGGGTTCTTCTTCACGCCGACCTACGCCGTGTACAAGGGCTGGCTGGTGATGAGCCTCTACCCGCAGCCGGTGCAGGCGTTCGTGCAGCGGGCCGGCGGCGGGGCGAAGGCATGGGAGCCGGACGCGGGGGTGAAAGCCGGGTTCGCCGCCCTGCCGAAGACGGCGACCGGGCTGGCCGTCGCCGACCCGCGGCCGAGCGTGCAACAGGCGCTGACATTCGCCCCCATCATCATCGGCGCGGCACAAGGGTTCGGCGGCGGCGGCACGTTCGAGGTCGGGACGCTGCCGAGCGCGTCGGTGGTGAACCAGCGGCTGACGCCGACGGTGACGGCCCTGGCCGACGACGGGGCGGTGCTGCGGTGGGAGTCCCGCGGGGCGATCCCGCTGCCGGGCGACTTCCTCGGCCTGGACCCGGTCCTGTTGCTGATCAGTGCGTCGATCTTCAATTAGCTCTGGGAGCGGTCCGGACGAGCCGGAAGCGTGAGCGACGGGGGTTGTCTT
>DASXAN010000070.1:0-2655 GCA_036406755.1 Gemmataceae bacterium | reverse complement strand
ATCATCTGCCGCCCGAGGGCGAGCTTGGTGGCAAACCGGGCCCCCGCGGGTACCCCGGCCGCCCGCCGCCGCGCGGCGTCCTCGGCCCACTCCTTCGGCAGGTACAGCGCCCGGTCCAGTAGCGCCCGGCCGCGGCGGGTGGCGTACCCGAGGAAGACGCCGACCTGGCAGTTCTCGATCCGGCCGGCCGTGCCCGAGTACTGCCGGGCCACGCCGCACGACTTCGCGCCCTTCTTCAGGAACCCGGTCTCGTCCACCACCAGCACGCCGCCCGGGTGCCCCAGGTGCTCCGCCACGTAGCCGAGCAGGTCGTCCCGCACCGCGTCGGCGTCCCAGTCGGCCCGGGCGAGCAGGTGCTGGACCCCGTCGGGGGTCGGGTCGCCCAGGTGCTCGGCCAACTGCCAGCCGTTCTTCCGCTCGGCGGTGCTGAGCAACCCGCGGACGTAGCCGATCGCCCGCCGGCGGGGTTCGCTCCGGCCGAAGTGCCGGCCGATCCGGTCGGCCACCGCCGCCAACTCGTCCGCCCAGGCCGTCACCTGGGCCGCCGTCGGTCGTCCTGCCATCGCCCGCCCTCGCCACAACTCCTGGCGGGGCCCATTGTAGCAACTACGGCTGTAGGATTAGGGCGCTGGCCTTGGCCGTCCCCCGCGGGTCCAGCCCCAGGTTGGCCCAGTAGTTGGCGTACAGGTCGGCGGCGGCCGCGAAGGCGGCGGCGTCGGCGACGGCCTGGGCCTTCTGGTGCTCGGCCATCATCGACCCGCCGTCGAGCGAGAGGGCCGCCATGGCCAGGACCACGATCAGGCAGACGGCCACGAGGACCGCCACCACGCCGGCGCGCTCGTGCCGGCCGGTCGTGCGCATTAAGGGCATGGTCTTCTCCCGTTAGGGCCTCGGAACTCCGAACCCGCCGCCGCCCGGTGGCAGCCGGGCCGCCCGGCGGGGCTAATAAATCACCGGCATCGACGCCGTGCTGGACAGCGTCATGCCCTTGAAGTACGTCTCCGGCAGCCACTGGTACCGCACCGTCACCGTCACCTGGCCGCCGGCCGTGTTGTCCGGGCTCCAGGTGATGTCGGCCGACAGCTTGCTCGGGGTCAGGATCACGGCGTTCGGCAGGATGGCCTTCTGGTAGACGTCGGTGGCGGTCGCGGCCGGCTTGCCGCTGAACCGGGCGTAGTCGGCGCCGCGGACGGCCGCGTACCGGGCGCCGTCCCGGGCCAGCCGGGCCAGCTCCTGGTAGCGGAACACGCCCAGGGCCATGACGATCAGGCCGATGATCAGCAGCAGCACGACCGACGCCACCATGGCGAACTCGACGCTGGTGGCGCCGCCGCGGCGGCTTTGAGTGCGGTGGATGGTCACGGTGACTCCTCCTCGGGGGGCGATCAACTGCCGAGCGGCTGGTTGGGAGCCACCCGCATCTGGATGGTCCGCGTCAGGGTCATGGACGACGAGATGCCCGGGTAGCGGGTGACGGTGGTGAACGGGCAGGTCACGGTCACCCGCACGTACATGTTGCCGTCCGCGTCCGTCCCGGTGATCGAGGTGACGGTCGGCGGGGCGGGCAGGTCGACGGCGTCCTTCAGGGCGGCCGCCTGGATGCCGGCGGTGTCGGCCGCCCGGGCCGGGGTGTCGGCCCCGTACAGCGCCCCGTTGCGGGCGCAGGCGGTGATGATCTGGGCGTTACGGTAAACGCGGGCGAAGTCCACGGCCACGACGACCATGAACACCAAAAACGGCAGGACGACAGCGAACTCGACGGCGGACGTGCCGCGTCGCACTTCGGTGCCGGGTCGGCGCAAGCGCATAACACCTCTCCCCCCCCTGTGGTCAGGGGTTGCTGTAAGCGGACGGGAGGACGGGAAAACGAGCGATCGAATTGGGGCCGTCTGGCCCTGGGCGCAGCCGCCGCGGGGACCGGCTCCGGCCGCGGCCTAATCGGAATAGTAGCTTATTCCGGCGAGCTACGCCAACGGCCGCCGAATTATCTGGCAGCGCCGCCGGGGACTTCCGCAGGACCCGGACAGCTGACGGCCCAGGACGTGTCGCCGGTTGCCAGGTAGGGGGCGATTACGTCCCGCCCGAGCCGGCGGGTGAATTCGGCCGCCCCCCGCCGCAGCGGGTGGTGGCCGTCGTACAGCTCGGCGTCCGTCAACCAGTCACGGGCGTCCACCACTGGTGTCCCGTACTCTCGGCTGACGGCCGACCAGTAGTGGTCAAACGTCTCTCGCGCCCCCGGCCCGTACCAACTCTTGATGGCACTCCCCTCCGGCATCAGCACCAGCACGGTACGAACCCCCTCCGCCCGGAGCCGCGACAAGAGTGCCTGCGTAGCCGAGTCGGCCTGCGGCGGGACGCGGAAGTTTCCCAGGTAGTCGTGGAGGTGGACCCGGGCGACCTCCGTGAGCCGGTGCCGCTCTGCCGCGGGCATGTCGTCCTTCAGATAGGTGCAGCCGCCCAGGGGTAGCAACGGCGCCGCCTCGGTGGGCGGCGGGCACAGGTCGGGGTCGACCCGGCGGAGCAGCTCGCCGGTGAACTTCGGGGCCAGCGCCAGCCGTCGGAGGGCGTAGTCGCCGTACAGGTGGTGCCAGCGCATGTGGCCGTGCAGTACGGCGAAATCCCGGGCCGCCGTGTGTTCCGCGATGAACGCTTGCC
>DASXAN010000069.1:0-1702 GCA_036406755.1 Gemmataceae bacterium | reverse complement strand
TGGCGGACAGCCACCGGGACTCCACGGACACCCTGGCCCTCCTGCTGAACCACTGGGGCCACCAACCCGTTCTCGCCTACGACGGACCGGCCGCGCTCGGGGCCGCCCTCTCCCAGCGCACGGACGTTCTCCTGGCGGAGTTGAAGCTGGCCGCCCTAGACGGGTATGAGTTGGCCTGCCGTATCCGGCGCCAACCCAGCCTGGAGAAGATGCTGCTGGTGGCTTGCACCGGGTATGCGCGCGACGAAGACCGGGTGCGGTCGAAGGCGGCCGGGTTCGACCACCACCTGACCAAGCCGGCCGACCCGGAGGAGTTGCAACAGCTTCTGGCCGGTGTCGCCGCGGCGGGCCGGGCATAGGGAGGGCGTCTCATGCACATGACACGGGCGGCCCTGGCAATCAGTCTCGCGCTGGTGGTCGTGACGGCGGCCCCGGCGGACGAGTTCCGCGACCTGTTCGACCGCAAGTCCCTCGACGGCTGGGTGATCGACGGGCCGAAGGCCGACAAGGCGGGCCAGCCGATCTGGACGGTCCGCGACGGCACGATCGTCGCCTCCGGCAAGGCGTTCGGCTTCCTGCGGTACGACCGGCAGCAGTTCGGCGACTTCGCGCTGCGCGTCGAGTACCGGTTCGCGCCGGCGATGACGGCCCGGGACCGCGGCAACAGCGGGCTGGGCATCCGCACCGGCGTCTTCGACGCCAAGAAGTCGCAGCTCACCCGGCCGTCGTTCGCCGCCTACGAGATCCAGCTGCTCGACGACGCCGGCAAGCCGCCGAGCGAGCACGGCAGCGGGTCGCTGTACCGTTACGCCGCCCCGACGGCCAACCCGGTCAAGCCGGCCCCGGAGTGGAACGCGGTCGAGGTCGAATGCGTCGGCCCGCGGATCAAGGTGACGATGAACGGTCAACTGATCCTCGACGCGGACCAGACGAAGCTGGCGGACATCAAGAAGCCGGCGGGCGCGGCGGCCGCCCCGACCCCGAAGGACAAGCCGCTGGCCGGGTACGTGGCGTTGCAGAGTCATAGCGGACTGGTGGAGTTCAGGAAGGTGCGGGTGCGGGAGATGAAGTCTGAGAAGTGATCGCACCCGATCCCGCCGCGCTGAGCCCGACGCGCAAGCAAGGGACGACCGGTTTCCCTTGCTTGCGCGTCGGGCTCTTGCGCGTCGGGATCAACCCATTGGAATGAGCCGCACCGCCCGCACGTCCATGACCGCGTTCTTCGCCTTCGTCTTCGGCCGCACCGCCAGCGTGTACCGGCCGGGTTTGTCGAGCCGCACCGTCCCGACCTCCCGCGGCTTGAAGTTCTGGAACCCGCCGGTGTCCTCGACCGTGAACGTCAACGGCTGGTCGGCGACCGTCACTTCGACCGTGCTGCCCCCCTGCCCCGCCCCGCAGCCTTGCAGCACCTCGACGCGGAACGGCCCCGGCTTCGTCACGGTGAACTCCCAGCTCGCCCAGTCGTCGGCCCGCGTCCAGAAGCCGAGCGTGTTCTTGTGCGGCTGGGCCTCGTACCGCAACTGCACGCCGTGCACGTCGGCGGTCTTCGCCGGCAGCGTCACCGTGCCGTCGGCCGCCTGCGGGTTCGGGACGTAGTCCGGATTCGGCCGCATCATCTGGGCTTCGACAGACAGTCGCCAGAGGTCGAGTTTCACGGCGAGTTGTCTCACCACATCGGGTCGGTCGGCGGCGAGGTTGCGCG
>DASXAN010000068.1:0-3619 GCA_036406755.1 Gemmataceae bacterium | reverse complement strand
GCGGTACGGACGTACTCGATGCCCATTGCCATCCCTTCGTCCCGCGCCCGCGCCTGAAACAGCCCGGCTGCCGGCACGTCGATGCCGGCGCTGGCGTCCTCGACGATCGCCACGTCGAACCCGGCCCGCCGCAGGTCGCGGGCGGCGTAGAAGCAGCAGATGTTCGTCGCGATGCCGCAGACCGTGACCGACGTGATCCCCTCCGCCCGCAACAGCGCGACGTAGCCGGGGTGCTGGGCGGTGACGGCGTACGCCTCGAAGTCGCGGTCGAAGCCTTTGCGCCAGACGGCGTGGAAGCGGTCGGTGTGCAGACTCGGCAGGAACTCCGCCGCCGGGGTGCCGGCGACGCAGTGCGGCGGGTAGAGGTTGTCGCGGCGGCCGAGGAACGACCGGTGGTCCGGCGGGTGCCAGTCCTGGCTGGCGTCGATCCGCTTCCACGGCAGGGCGAGCAGGCGGTTGACGTGCGGGACGATTTCCAGGCCGCCGGGCACGGGCAGCTCGGCCGGGCACAACACAGTGAAGCCCCGCTGCACGTCCACGACGAGCAGGGCGGCGGTGCGGAGGCGGTCGGCGCTCATGGGTGCCATCCTAGCGCCACGCGCCGAGACTGGCGAACCGGCGGCGTCAGCCGCCGGGTGGCTCCGCAAGCCACTGCGGCTTGGAAGACCACCCGGCGGCTCACGCCGCCGGTTCGCCAGGTCACCTGATCACGGCTTCTTCGGCTCCTCCTTCGGCGGGTCCTTGGCGATGTAGCACCGGTGGATGACGGCCGACTTCTCCTTGTCCTGGCTCTCGACCAGCAGCACCTTGCTGCCGTCGTACCGGACGATCCGCACCCGCGCCGGCGGCTGGGCGGCCGGGGCCGCCGGACCCGCCGCGTTCGCCGCCACCTGCCGCCCCTCCGCCGCGGCGTTGGCCGTCTGCGCGCCCCGACCCGCCCCGGCGCGGACCACGGTCGACGGCATCGGCACCTCCTTCGCCGGCCCGGCCGCCGCGTCCGCCAGGAACGCCTCCACCGCCTTGGCCGGCGCCGGGTCGAACGGCTTCTTCTCGTCCAGCTGGGCCAAAGCGTCGGTCGCGGCCGCCTTCAACGTCTTCGGCCACAGCTTGCCGAACAGCGCCGCCGACCCGTACACCTCCGCCCCCTCGACCTTACCGTTCACCACCAGGGCGACGCCGATCACGTCTTTCCTGTCCGCGACGCACCCGGCCAGCGCCGTTTCGTACGCCGTCACCTTCTCCTGGAGCTGCTTGTTCTCTAGGGTGAGCTGGAGGCTCTTCGGCGACGCCGGGTCGGCGACCGGCTTGCCGACGTTGCGGCTCAGCTTCTGCTGCGTCTCGCCCACCTTCTGCCACACCTCGCCCTGCTTGCTGGCGTCGTTGCCGACGACGGCCGCCTTCAGGTCCTTGCCGGCGATCTGAGCGTTCGACTCGGCGAAGTAGTCGGCCGCCTCCTGGCCCCGCTTCGTCCACCGCCCGGACTCGCAGCAGAACGACCCGATCGACACCAGCCCGGACTTCGGCGGCAGCAGCAGGTCGAACGCGATCGCCCGGTCCTGCTTGCCGCCCTTGACGATGTCCCCGGACTGGATGAACACGATCGCGTCCTCGGACGTGTTCTCGACCGACAGGTTGTTGACGTTCGACGTCTCGTGGACGACCGCCTTCTTCTGGGCCAGGGCGTCCTGCAGGGTGAGGATGTCCTTACCCGCCAGCACGTCCGGGCCGTGCAGGAGGAAGACGGTCAGGTTGCCGTGGGTGAACGGCCCGGACACGGACTTGACGGCCGGGGCCCCCGCCTTGGGCGGGGCCGGGGCCGCCGGCGGGGCCGGCTCGGCCCACGACAGCCCGACCGCCCAGGCCAGCAGGCCCATGCCCGCCAGGGTGCGACCACGAGTGGACATTGGTGACCTCCTCCAGACGTGAGAGCCTTTCGGGTAACCAGCCGCCCATTCTAACGGACGACCACCCGCGAACGGCGTAACGGGTCTGTAACAGCCGGTTCGGCACGACCCGTGCAGGCATTCGGCCCGCCCCTTCAGCACGGAATCCGGGAGAGCGCTATGCGCACGCACCGCCTCGTCGCCTGGGGAATCCTCGCCGCCGCCCTGGCCGGCCCGCCGGCCGTCCGCGGCCAGACCACCTACAGCTACACCCTGATTGCCACCACCGGCGGGACGTCACAGTTCTCCGCCCTGTTCGCCCCCAGCTTGAACGCGGCCGGCACCGCCGCCTTCGGCGCCAACCTGACCGCCGGCGGGTCCGGCGTGTTCACCGGCAACGGCACGACCACCACGACCATCGCCCAGACGGGGGCCACCTTCACCGGGTTCAGCGACGCCTCCGGCGTCATCATGCCGGCGATCAATCCGACGTCCAACGCCGTCGCCTTCTTCGCCACCCGCACCCCCGGGGCCGGCGGCGGCGGCGGCATCTTCCGCGGCGACGGGACGACCACCACCCCCATCGGCACCACGCCGACGTTCACGACGTTCAACACCTTCCCCGGGGTCAACTCGGCCAACACCGTGTCGTTCACCGCCGCCCTGCCCAGCGGCACCCAGCAAGTGCTTGCCGGCAACGGCACCACCACGACGCCCATCGCCACCTCCGGCACCTCGGTCCCGAGCTTCGCCGGGCCGACGGCCGTCAACGCGGCCGGGACCGTCGCCTTCATTGCCAACTTCTCCAACGGCAGCCAGCAGGTGCTGGTCGGCAACGGCGGGGCGGTGTCCCCGATCGCCACCACCGGCACGGCGGTGCCGAGCTTCGTCGGGCCGGTGAGCATCAACGGAGTCGGCACGGTGGCGTTCGTCGGCAACTTGGCGGGCGGCGGCCAGGCGGTGTTCGCCGGGAACACCTCGACCGTGGCCACGATCGCCTCGACCGGCACCTCGGTCACCGGGTTCGGGAACTTCGCCAGCATCAACGCGTCCAACTTGGTGGCGTTCGCCGCGACGATGTCGGGCGGCGGGCAGACGATCTTCGTCGGCAACGGCACGACGGCTACGCCGGTCATCCAGACCGGAAACGCCCTTGCCGGCTCGACGGTGACGTCGCTGGCGCTAGGGCCCTTCGCGTTCAACGACCTGGGGCAGGTGGCGTTCGCCGCCGGGCTGGCCAACGGCCGGCAGGGGGTGTTCGTGGCCACCCCGGTGCCGGAGCCGAGCGGGGTGTTGGCGGCGGCGGCGGCCGGCCTGGCCGGGGCCGCGGCGGTCCGGCGGTGGCGCCGCGGCCGGGGCAACATTCCCGACATCTTCACGGCCGGCGCTTGACACGGACGAAGCGATTCGCCACACTGGTCACATACCGATCTGGACTCGCAGAGGTTCGCCGCATGCTTCGCCGCATGTCGATTGCGGCTGTTGTCGCACTGATCTTCGCCGGCACGGTCGCCGCGCAGGTTACGAACGCCGTCCCCGTTCCGCCGGCCGCCGACGCCCCGCCGGCCGCCGACGCCCCGCCGGCCGCCGACCCGGCCCCTCCGCCGCCGGTCCACGTGGCCCCGGTCCCGGAGCCGACTACCATCATCCTGGTGGGCGGTCCGGCCGCCGCACTCGGGTGGGTGGTCTACTGGCGCCGCCGCTGGCGGGCTGAGCCGGCGAATAACTGAGTTCAC
>DASXAN010000067.1:0-7894 GCA_036406755.1 Gemmataceae bacterium | reverse complement strand
CCGGAGCGGGTCGGACGCGTCGTCCGACCCGCTCCGGCGGACCCGGGGTGCGGTTCAGGGCTTGGCCGTCGGCCCCTGAGTCTTCTGTTGGGGGGCCGGCCCTCCGGAAGGTCCTACCCCCTGCCCCACCCGCTTGAGCTTAGGGGCGTTCGGATTCGCCAGGTGGGGTTCCTTGTCCTCGGACTTGGACGAGCACCCCCCGATGGACAGGGTGAACGCCAACGTCGCACCCAGCACCAGCGCCAGCTTGGACAACTTCACTGAGGTTCCTCCGGTAAGACGGTGCGGGTGTCGGTTACTGGTCGAAGACCACGGACTGGCCGTCGCTGGCGCCGCACATGTACACGAACACCGTGAAGTCCACGTTCGGGGCGAGGGCGCGGACGGAGCCGTCGCCGAACGCCGTCATGATCCGGTTGCCGGCGTGCTGCGAACTGGGCTCTCCCCAGCCGAACCCGCCGTGGGTGAAGTCGCAGTTGAGGCCGTCGGCCTTGTCGTTCGTCCGGTCCGGGCACGTGCCGAAGTCCGCAAAGAACATGGCGTGGCCCCAGTTCTGCCCCACCCATCCGTCCGAGCCGCGCCCGGCTTCGGCCGAGCCGAGGAACCCGCCGTTGCTTTCCATGAAGGCGATCGTGTTGCTCGTCCCGTCCGGGACCGCCTCGAGGGGGAGGCCGACGCCGGACGGCGTGCCCTGGGTCGAGTACTGGGTCGGCGCGGACGTCTTCTTCGTGTAGGGGAACAGGCCGGGGAACGGCGTCCCGTCCGCCGGGTTGTCCTTCGTCAGGAAACCGCGATTGACCAGGTAGTTCGTCGTCCCGGTGTTCTGAACGACGTAGGCGCTCGAAACGTTGTCATAGATCAGCGTGGTGTAATGGTTCGTGCCCGGAGTGTCGCCGAACAGGCTGCCCCGGTAATCGACGTCGCCCTGGCCGACCTCGGTGACCTGGATCATCCAAGTGAACTCTTCCGGCACGACGGCGGACGGGCAGAGAAAAATCTTGGGACTCGGCTTCAGGAGTCCCCACCGGCCCTGGGACGGGGGCGTGGCCGACTGCGGGATGTTGTTGGCGGCGGCCGAGGCGAACCAGCTGGACGCGCCCGGCCCGAACTGGCCGTTCAGGTCGTAGGTCCGGTACATGGCGTCCTGCTCGATGTACGGCAACAGCCGCGGGTGCACGCTGTTAAAGCGAACGTCGTTGCCGGGCGGCAGGGCGCCGGTGCTGCTCGCGTAATTGTGGCACGCCAGCGCCAGCTGCTTGAGGTTGTTCGAGCAGCTGGCCCGGGCGGCGGCCTCGCGGACCTTCTGCACGGCGGGCAGCAGGAGGCCGATCAGGATGGCGATGATGGCGATCACCACCAACAGCTCGATGAGCGTGAACGCCGACGCTCGCTTCGTGCGGGCCATAGCTGTCCTCCCCAGGAGAAAGTGTGTGACGAACCGGACCGGCGGATGATCAACACGACGACGGCCGGGGCCAGCCGCGCGGCGGGCCCGATTGACTCAGGCTACACCCGTCCGTGGGACGAAACAGCGAAATGGTACGGGCGGGGATTTCTCAGGGACCAACGGGACTGTGGCAGGGACGGAACGGCTCGACAGGTGGGGACGGTGCGGACTTGCGAGGGGCGGGACGGCCGTCAGAAGGGGTGGCCGACCACCTCGTGCAGCTTCTGGCGGTGCGTGCGGCTCAGGGTGAGCTGGGTGCCGTCGTGCAACAGCACGACGTAGTCGCCGTGGAAGTACGGCTGCAGCTCGCGGATCCGCTCCAGGTTGACGATCGTGGACCGGTGGATGCGGACGAACCGCTTCGGGTCCAGGCGGGCCTCCAGGGCGGTCATCGTCTCCCGCAGCAGGTGGGTCCGCTTGCCGACGTGCAGGCGGGAGTAGTTGCCGGCGGCCTCGATCCAGTCGATCTCGTCGGCCCGCAGGAACACGACCTTGCCGCCGGACTTGACCGCCAGCCGGTCCGCCGGCGGGGTCGACGGGGCCGGGGGTTCCGCCTTCTTGGCGTCGGCCAAGAGGGCCAGCAGGCGGTCCTGGAGGTCGGCGCCGGCCCGCCGGCCGACCTGCGCCTTGGCCCGCCGCAGGGCGGCGGCGAACCGGTCAGCGTCCACCGGCTTGAGCAGGTAGTCGACGGCGTTGACGTCGAACGCCCGGACGGCGTACTGGTCGTAGGCGGTGACGAACACGGTCGGCGGCATCCGCTCCGGGCCGACCGCGGCCACCACGCCCAGCCCGTCCAGGGCCGGCATCTGCACGTCCAGGAACACCAAGTCCGGGGCCTGGTCGCGGATGGCGGCCACGGCCGCCGGGCCGTCCCCGCACTCCCCGACCACGGCCATGTCCGGGTCGCCGGCCAGCAGCGACCGCAGCCGGCGGCGGGCCAGCGGCTCGTCGTCCACGATCAGCACCCGCACGCTCATGGGGATTTACTCAACCGGACTGCCGGTCCGTTGTCAAGGGCGGTGGGGCGAGCCGGCCGCAACGCCGCCGGGGCTTCGTCCTCCCGGTACGGCAGGCTGACGGCCACGGTCAGGCCGCCGCCCGGCCCGGGCCGCAGGGCCAGTGCCTGGTCGTCCCCGTACAGCCCGCGGAGCCGGGCGCGGGTGTTCGCCAGCCCGATCCCTTCCGTGAACATCCCGTCCACCGGCAGGCCGGGGCCGTCGTCGGCCACCTCAACCTCCAGCCGGCCGCCCCGGCGGCGGGCGCGGACGGCCAGCCGGCCCGGCCCCGGCCGCGGGGCAATGCCGTGGCGGATGGCGTTCTCGACCAGCGGCTGCAGGAGCAGGTACGGCACCTTGGCGTCGTGCAGGTCGTCCGGTACGTCCACCGTCGCCGTCAGCCGGTCGCCCAGCCGGGCCTGCTCGATCTCCAGGTATGCGGTGAGCAGGGCCAGCTCCCGGCCGACCGTCACCTCCTGGGCGCCGGGGTCGGCCAGGGTGGCGCGGAGCAATTCCGCCAGGCGGGCGATCATCCGGTCGGCCAGGCGGACGTCGGTGTGGATCAGGGCGGCGATGGCGTTGAGGGTGTTGAACAGGAAGTGCGGGTGCAGCTGCATCCGCAGGACCAGCAGCCGGGCCTCGGCCAGCCGCTCGCCCAGCTGCAGGGCGAGCACCTCCCGCTCCCGGTACTTGCGGTAGTAGTCGAGCAGGTGGGCGGTGCCGACGATGACGGAGTAGATGAGCAGGTAGTAGAAGAACTTGGCCGTGACGTACATCTTGTACGAGGAGGCGAAGAACCGCAGCAGGTCGTTCGGCTCCCCGGCGCGGATGGACGCGCCGAGCAGGGCGTCGCGGCCGTGGATGGCCCACGCCAGGGGCAGGTCGAGGGCGACCTTTAGCAGGACGAACCCGGTCCCGCACGTGAGGTGGAGCAGGAGCCGGCGGCGCCAGTGGGCGGCGTCGAGCGGGAACCGCCGGCCGAGGTCGAAGATGAACGGGGCCAGCAGCGCCCACAGGTACCAGTCGGCCAGGCCGGACGCCAGCGCCTCCTCCCAGTGCATGGTCCGGGCGCGGAAGTAGTTGGTGTGGACGTAGAACTGGCCGGCGTCGATCAGGCCCAGCACGGTCCACAGGGCCATGAGCAGGCCGAACCGCTGCCACCGTTTCAGGGCCAGGATGCCGGGGGGCGGGGCCATGGGTGGGCGTCAACTCCCCTGCGAGCCGATGTTGGCGAGGATGGTGGCGGCCTTGTTGGCGTCGGCGGAGTTGTCGAACGCGGCGTAGCCGACGAACTTGTCTTCGACCACGGCCATCGACAGCCCCTGGAAGCTGATCCCGGCCAGGGCCCACTCGTGCGTCAGCCGGTGGGCCAGCCCGGCCTTGTTGTCCCCCTCGACGCGGATGACGACCGGGTGGGTGACCTCGTGCAGCCCGGCCGTCCGGGCGGCCCGCGCCTGGTCCGGGCCGGTCACCGGGGCGATGTACAGCACGCCCCAGCCCGGCTTCTCCGCCAGCCGGCGGGTGCTGACGAACTCCAGGTTCTCGCCCGCCTGGGCGAGGGCGGCCAGCTTGGACGCCACGCCGCCCGGCTCGTCCGGGACTTCGCAGGACCAGACGTGGACGCGGTCGTATCGGAAGCTCATCGGTCATCCTCCGCCGTGCGAGCCGGGTATCGGAGGGATTGTATCGCGCCGGCCGGGATCGTTTAGCGCCGCCCCGCGGAAGCGTCGCCGAGCGCTGCCGCGGAGCGTCGCTAACCGGGCGGGCAACTTGTACAATGCGCCCGTCCCACCCCGCCCGGTCCCCGGAGCCGCCATGCGTCCCGCCGTCCGCGTCGCCCTTGCCGCCGGTCTGCTCGCCCTGCCCGCCGCGGTCCCGGCCGACGAGCCGATCATCGCCGCGACGCCGTTCCGCACCGCGGCCGACGAGCTGAAACTGCTCCGCCTGCCGCCTGGGTTCGAGGCCCAGCTCGTCGCCGCCGAGCCGGACATCCAGAAGCCGATCAACCTCGCCTTCGACGCCAAGGGGCGGCTGTGGGTCACCTGCACCGTCGAATACCCGTTCCCCGCCGCCGAGGGCCGCGGCCGGGACACGGTCCGGGTGCTGGAGGATTTCGGCCCGGACGGCCGGGCGCGGAAGGTGACCACGTTCGCCGGCGGGCTGAACATCCCGATCGGCGTGCTGCCGTACAAGGACGGGGCGATCGTCTACAGTATCCCGAACCTGTGGCGGCTGCGGGACACCGACGGGGACGGCAAGTGCGACCGCCGCGAGGTGCTGGTCACCGGCTTCGGCCACCGGGACACGCACGGCATGATCAACGGCCTGACGCTCGGGTTCGATGGCTGGGTCTACTGCAACCATGGGTTCTCCAACGACTCCGACGCGAAGGGCACGGACGGGTCCGAAGTCCGCATGAACTCCGGCAACGTCTTCCGCCTGAAGCCGGACGGGTCGCACGTCGAGCTGGTGTGCAAGGGGCAGGTCAACCCGTTCGGCCAGTGCCTGGACGAGTACGGCAACCACTACACGTCCGACTGCCACTCCAAGCCGATCACGCAACTCTTGCGCGGGGCGGTGTACCACAGCTTCTTCAAGCCGCACGACAGGCTGGGGTTCGGCCCGGAGATGGTGCACCAGTACCGCGGCTCGACCGCCCTGTGCGGCCTGTGCTACTACGCCGCCGACCAGTTCCCCGAGCCGTTCCGCCACGGCTTCTTCCTCGGCGACGTGGTCAACAACCGGATCAACTTCTTCACCGTCGAGCGGAAGGGCGGGACGTACACGGCCACCCAGCGGGCCGACTTCGCGACCACGGCCGACGGCTGGTTCCGGCCGGTGGACATCAAGCTCGGTCCGGACGGGGCACTGTATGTCGCCGACTTCTACAACCGGATCATCGGCCACTACGAGGTGCCGCTGACGCACCCGGGCCGGGACCGGACCAGCGGCCGCATCTGGCGGATCGTGTACAAGGGCACGGACGGCACCGCCCCGCCGCCGAAGGCACCGCGGGGCGACTGGACGACGGCGAGTGTCGATGAGTTGATCCGGGACTTGGCGCACCCGAACCTGACGGTCCGCATGATCGCGACGCACCAGCTGGTCGAGCGCGGCCCGCCGGCGGTCGCGGCCGTCAAGGCGGTGCTCAAGCCGGAGACTCCGGCGGCGGCGCGGGCGCATGCGCTGTGGGTGCTGGAGCGGCTCGGGGCCCTTGAGGGCGAAGCGCTCACGGCCGCGGCCAAGGATGAGGACATTCTGGTCCGCGTCCACGCCCTCCGCATTCTGGCGGAGCGCCCGAAGGTGACGGACGCCGAGTTCCGGATCATCCGGGCGGCCTTGACCGAAATCGGTGACGGCCTCGTCCGCCGCGTCGCCGCCGACGCGCTCGGGCGGCATCCGAGCCGGGACGCCCGGCGGGTATTGCTGAATGCGATCACTGACGGGACGGCGACGGGCGACCCGTTCCTGAAGCACACCCTGCGGATCGCCCTCCGCGAACAGTTCCGCGGCCATACCGACTGGACCGTCGTCCGCGAACAGGACCGAGGGGCCATGGCCGACGTCGCCCTCGGCCTGCCCGAGCCGGCCGCGGCCGATTTCCTGGCTGACTCCATCGGCTGGCTGGCCGACCACGACGGCGGTCGGCTGCCGGAGTACGTCCACCACGTCGCCCGGTACGCCACGCCGGACCGTGTCACCGCGTTCATCGAATCCCTCCGCGGCGCGCACGAGGCCGGGACCAACCGTGCCGACCAAGCGGTGCTCCTGGCGCTGCTCCGCGGCGCGCAGGAGCGGGGCGGCGCACCGCCGGCGGCCGTCGTCGGCTGGGCCGTGGACCGGTGCGTGGCCCTGCTCAACGCGGCAAAAGGCGAAGACATCAAGGCGGGTATTGAACTGGCGGCGGCCCTCCGGCACCCGCCGCTGCAAGGCAACCTCCTCCGCATCCTCGCGGACCGCAGGCGGCCGGAGGCCGTCCGCGCCGCCGCCCTGGACGCGCTGAAGTCTTACGACCCGAAGTCGTCCGTCGGCGTCCTGGCCCTGCGGCTGGCCGACGCCGCCGAGCCGGTCACGCTCCGCGAGAAAGTCGCGCAGTCCCTGGCCGGCGTCCACTCGCCGGAGGCACGGGCCGCTCTGCTCGCCGCCCTGCCGACGGCCCCGGCCCGCCTCCAGACTGCCATCGCCGCGGACCTGGCCGCCACCCCGGACGGGGCCAGCGCCCTGCTCGACACCATCGCCGCCGGCAAGGCGTCGCCCCGCGTGTTGCAAGAGCGGGCGGCGGAAGTCAAGCTCGAAACCCTCAAGCGGCCGGACCTCGCCGCCCGTGTCAAGGCGCTGACGGCCGGCCTGCCCCCGGCCGACGAGCGGTTGGCCGGCCTGCTCCGCGGCCGGGCGACGGGCTACAAGAAGGGGCACCACGAGGCCGCCGCCGGGGTCAAGGTGTTCGAGCAGCACTGCGCCGCCTGCCACCAGATCGCCGGCAAGGGGGCGAAGGTCGGGCCGCAGCTCGACGGCATCGGCGCCCGCGGCCTGGACCGACTGCTGGAGGACGTGCTCGACCCGAACCGGAACGTGGACCAGTCGTTCCGGGCCACGGTCCTGACGCTGAAGAACGGCCAATCGCTGACCGGGCTAGTGCTGCGGGAGGAAGGGGCGGTGATCGTGCTGGCCGACGCTCAGGGGAAGGAGCAGCGAATTGAGCGGAAGCAGGTGGCGGAGCGGGAGGTGTCGCCGCTGTCGCCGATGCCCGCCAACTGGGCCGACCAGATCGCGGAGAAGGACTTCGACGACCTGATCGCATACCTGCTGGATCAGCGGGTGAAATGAGGAGCAGAGGACAGAGGTCAGAAGTCCGAGGTCAGCAAACCCGGTATTCTGACCTCTGACTTCTGATGACCTCTGTCCTCTGCTCTCTGCTATGGCCCACTACTTCAAGTTCAAATCGGTCGCCGACGTCGCCGCCGAAGGCGACCGCTTGGGCCTGGACCTGCGCCTTTCCGACGACTTCGCGCCCCTGTTTCGCCCCGTCACCGTCGGCCCGCTCACGGCCGGCAACGCCCTGTGCGTCCAGCCGATGGAGGGCTGCGACGGCACGCCCGACGGCAACCCGGACGAACTCACGGTCCGCCGCTACCGCCGGTTCGGGGCCGGGGGGGCCAAGCTCATCTGGGGCGAGGCGGCCGCCGTCATCGAGGAGGGGCGGGCCAACCCGCGGCAGTTGCTCGTCAGCGAACAGACGCTGCCCGGCCTCGCCGCCATGCTCGACGCCTGCCGCCGGGCCCACCGCGAGGCGTTCGGCGACGACTCCGATCTCGTCGTGGGGCTACAGCTGACCCACTCCGGCCGGTACTGCTACCGCCGGCCGCTGATCGCCACCCACGACGCCGCGCTGGACCCGCGGACCGTCGCCGACCGGGCCACCGGCCGCCCCGTCGATGCGAATTACCCGCTG
>DASXAN010000066.1:0-2833 GCA_036406755.1 Gemmataceae bacterium | reverse complement strand
CCCCCCCCCCCCCCCACCGCCGCGGGGACTCGCTCTACCTCGGTGGGCCTCATCGGTGGGCCTCGGTCGCTCCGCTCCCTCGACCCACCCTACAAATCCAGCTCGGTTTCCAAGAACCGCACCATCACGCCGAGGGCCGCCCGCACATCCTCGCGGCGGACACTCTCAGCCGGGTGGTGGCTGACGCCGCCGGGGCTGCGGAGGAACAGCATCGCGGCCGGGCAGATGGAAGCCATCACCGCCGCGTCGTGCCCGGCCCCGCTGACGAGCCGCTCCACGCCGGGGCCGGCGGCCGCCTTCAATCGCCCCGTCAACGCCCCGTCCATGGGCACGGCCGGCTCGTCCATGACCTGCTCGCACTCGACCTCGATGCATCGGTAGTCGGCCGCATTCTTTGCCGCGTTCAACATCGCGCGGCCGGCCACGGCGCGCATAGTGTCGTCTTCGTGGCGGACGTCAAGGCTCAGCCGCACCTCGCCCGGCACCACGTTGGCCGCCCCGGGCGATACGGTCAGACAGCCTACCGTTGCCCGCAACCCGTCCGTGGTCTGGGCGTCCTTTTCGACGGCCGTGATGAACTCGGCCGCGGCGGCGAGCGCGTCCCGCCGCTGCCCCATCGGCTGCGCCCCGGCGTGCCCGGCCCTGCCGACGAACCGCAGCCAGTACCGACTCTGGCCGACGATGGCGGTCACGACCCCGAAATGCCGGAAGGCGGCCTCCAGCACCGGTCCCTGTTCGATGTGGGCCTCGAAGTACCCGGCCACCTGTCCCGGTGGGTAGGCGGCCGCCGGTACGCCGGCGGGGTCCAAGCCAAAGGCGCGAATCGCATCGGCGACCGACACGCCGTCAGCGTCGGTGCGGGCCAACAACTCGGGGCCGAGCCGGCCGCAGACGGCGAGGCTGCCCAGGTACGGCGTACGGAACCGGACACCCTCCTCCTCCGAGAACGCGATCACGTCCAGGGTTCGCCGGAACGGCCGGCCGGCGAGCGCCTGGGCCGCCGCGACGCCGAGCAGCACGCCGAGGACGCCGTCGTACTTACCCGCGTCCGGCACGGTGTCGATGTGCGAGCCGACGACGAACACGCGGGCGTCGTCGGTCTGCGCCGGCCGGCGGCCGATCAGGTTGCCAACGGCATCCAACCGGACCGCCAACCCGGCGGCCTCCATCCAGCCGCGCAAGCGTCTGTGAACGTCATGAACCGGCGGGCGGAGGAAAGTCCGGGTCAGCCGGCCCGGCTCCTCGCTGCACCCGGCCAGCACGTCGCACCGGGCCAGCACGTCGTCGGTCAGCGCGTCCAGGTCCATGCGTCGCCCCGGTCGGCCGGTTGCACGGCCGGTCCGTCAGGTGTACCATGACTCGATTGCGGCCGCAAGCAACGGGTCTGCCCCGCACCATGCGCGACCACCTCCGCTTCGTCCTGAACGGCCGGCCCCAGACCGTCCGCGGCTCCGCCGCCTTCGGGTCGCTGACCGACTACCTCCGCGGCCAGCTCGGGCTCGCCGGCACCAAGGTCGTCTGTGCCGAAGGCGACTGCGGGGCCTGCACCGTCCTGGTCGGCCGGCCGGCCGGCGACGGGCTGCGGTACGCCCCGGTCGATGCCTGCATTCAGTTCCTCTACCAGCTCGACGGCACGCAAGTCGTCACGGTCGAAGGGCTGTCGGCCAACGGCGACCTGCACCCGGTCCAGCGGGCGATGGTGGACTGCCACGGGTCGCAATGCGGGTACTGCACGCCGGGGATTGTCATGGCCCTGGCCGGCTGGGCGGAGGCCGGTTGCCGCGACGACGCGCGGCTGGCCCTGACCGGCAACCTGTGCCGCTGCACCGGCTACCTGTCGATCCTCGACGCGGCCGCCGCAATCGCCGCGGTGCCCGCGGACTCGGTCAGTTCACGGTACGACACACCCGCCCTGGTGTCCGAGATGCGGGGCTGGGCCGCCGAGCCGCTGCACGTCACCGACGGCCGGCGGAAGTTCGCCGCGCCGACCCGCCTGGAGGATGCCGTTACCTTCAAGGCGGCTTACCCCGGCGCGGTCGTCGTCGCCGGCGGGACGGAGTTGGGCGTGCTCCGTAACAAGCGCGGCGACGACCCGGCGGCGATCCTGACGTTGGCCCGCGTCCCCGGCCTTGGTGCGATTGAGCGTCAGGATGACCGCGTTGCGATCGGTGCCAACGCCACCTGGGCGCAGATCGAGCGCGACTTGGTGCCGGTGCTGCCGGCGTTGGGGCCAATCGTCAGCCGGTTCGGGTCGCCGCAGATCCGGGCCGTCGCCACGCTGGCCGGCAACGTCGTCCACGGCTCACCGATCGCCGATTCGCTGCCGCTGCTGCTCGTCATGGACGCGGAGCTGGAGTTGGTCGGCCCGCACGGCGTCCGGCGGCGGTCGGTCAACGGCTTCTGCACCGGCTACAAGCAGAAGGACATGGCCGCGGACGAGCTGCTGGCCCGCGTGACGCTGTCGCTGCCGGCGGCCGGCGAGCGGCTGCGGCTGTACAAGGTGTCGCGGCGGAACGATCTGGACATTGCCACGTTCGGGGCCGCCGTCCGCATTCACGAGTCCGGCGGCCGGATCGAGTCTGCGGCGGTGGCCTACTCCGGCGTCGGGCCGACTGTCGTGCGATTGCCGCGGACGGAGGCGGCCCTAACCGGCCGACCGTTCCGCGAATCGACCTTCCGCCACGCCGGACGAGTGGCCCGGTCCGAGGCTGCGCCGATCACGGACGTCCGCGGCGGCCGGGACTTCCGGGCGCAGTTGGCAGAGAACATTCTGGTGAAGTTCTATTTCGAGGAAGTGAATGAGGGTCGTTTCGCCGCGAGCGGGGCGAGCGCC
>DASXAN010000065.1:0-2123 GCA_036406755.1 Gemmataceae bacterium | reverse complement strand
TCGCCCCGCCGCGGGTGGGCCGCCGCCTGCTCGGGCGTCAGCCCGCCGAGCTCGACCAGCCCGCTGACGAGGGTAAGGTCGCGGGTCAGTTGCACCAGCCGGCCGCGGTGCAGCAGGTACGTCCGGCTGTCGCCGACGTGGCCGACGACCACCTGCCGGCCGTCGAGGAAGACGGCCTCGGCCGTGCAGCCCATGCCGCGCCGCCCCTCGTCCTCGCGGGCGGCGAGATACACCAGCCGGTTGGCCTCTTTCAGTGCGGTCACCAGCCGGCGGCGGACGGCCCCGCGGTCGGCCGCCAGCCGCGGCAGGCCCGGCTCGTCCGTCAGCCCCCGCAGGGGCGGCTCGGTGAGCAGGAACCGCCGCAGCGCCTGGATCGCCAGCGCCGCCGCCACCTCGCCGGCGGCGCTGCCGCCCAGCCCGTCGGCCGCCAGGACCAGGGCGTACTCCTCCTGCACCCCCTCGTGCAGCTCGGCCGCGTGGACGACCGCCAGGGCGTCCTCGTTGCCGGGCCGGACCATGCCGGTCGAGCTCCACGCCGCCATGTCCAGCCGCACCCGGCCGAGCACCCGCTGGGCCTCGACCAGCGCCCGCACCAGCTCGTCGAACCCCGTCGGGTCGCCGCCGGGGGCGGTGGGGAACCGGTTCTCCGGGGACCGGGCCAGCGTCTTGCCGAGCAGCCGGCCGATCAGCGGGTGGGCGTCCGGGAAGCGGTCGAGGAACGGGTACGGGTCGCCGGGGCCGCGGAACTCCAGGTCGGACAGCTCGTGGCCCAGCTCCAGCGCCAGGAGGACGGTGCCGAAGCAGTACAGGTCGGCCCGGGCGTCGATCGGCCGGCCGTCGAGCAGTTCGGGGGAGCTGACCAGGGACGGGCGGACCGGGCCGTCGCGGGGCGGGGGCAGCGGCAGGAAGACGACGCTCGGGTCGAGGACGACTTCGCCGAGCGGGGTGATGCGGACCTGTTCCGGCCGCAGCCCCTCGACGACGGCCCCGGCCCGGTGCAGGGTGCGGAGCAGGTCCGCCAGCCGGGCCAACCAGCCGTACCGCTCGGCCGCCCCCAGCGCCGGGTCGTCCCACACGTCCCAGAGCGGCACGCCGGGCGGGCTCTCCAACACCAGGCAGGCCCGGCCGTCGTCGTCGAACCGGTCCACGGCCCGGGGCAGGCCGAGGTCGCCGGCCCGGCGGCGGACCGCCTCCTCCCAGGCGACGCCGGGCCAGTGCTCGGAGTCGGCGGCCGGGAGTGGCTCGGTGAGGACAATGGTGGCGGCACCGGCCTCGTCCTCGGCCGTCCACCGCTCGACCGGGCCGCGGGCGTCCCGCCGGTCGCGGAGCCGGAAACGGCCGGCCGACCGCGGCGGGGCGGGGGCGGCGGCCGGTGCTGGCGGGACCTCGGCTGTCATGTGCGGGCGGCGGTCGGGGGCGCGACCATCATACCGGGGCCGGGCGGCGGACGGGAGGCGGCCGGGCGGCCGGCCGCCGGGTTGCCCGGCTAGCGGGTGACTTTCAGTTGGATCGTGCCGATTTGCAGGACGTCATCGACTTTGAGGGTCCGCTTGGACCCGGGGTAGATGCGGTGCCGGTTGACGTACGTGCCGTTGGTGCTGTTCAGGTCCTCGATGGTCAGCACCCCGTCGGCCAGGGTGATGACGGCGTGGTTGCGGGACGCCCACACCCGGTCCCGCGGCTCCTGGTCCCGCAGGTCGACGTCCACGGGTCGGTCGTCCCCGCGGCCGACCAGGTTCTCGCCGTCGTAAAGGGGGAATTCGGTGTTGACCCGGAGTCCCCGGATCACCTTCAGCCGGGGCGGGGCGCTCAGCGGCGTCGGCGGCGGCGTCTTGACGGTCGGCAGGATCGCCCCGCCGTCGGTCGCCGGGGCCGGGGCGGACGGGCCGCTGGTGGCGGCCGCGACCTCGTGGACGACGACCAGCTTCGGGAGGGTGTGCAGGGTCGGCGTGTCGTCGTGCCCGTTGGCGGGCAGTTCGGCCTGGCACTGCGCGCAGACCGCCGCCCCGGAAGGGTTTTCGGCTTGGCAGCTTGCGCACCGGATCATGGGACGGGGTTCCCGGCCGTAGGGGGCATGCGAGGCATTCTGCCCCTGGCTGAACTGTACCTCACGATCCGACCTG
>DASXAN010000064.1:0-2749 GCA_036406755.1 Gemmataceae bacterium | reverse complement strand
AAAGCCCACCCGCGGCGGCGGGTGGGATCTTCGTCACCCACCCGCCGCCGCGGGTGGGCTTGGACAATTGATTGATTGGTTGATTGATGGACCTCGACGACCAGGTCTGCTACTGCTTCCACGTCACCCGGCGGAAGCTGGAGAACTTCGTCCGCCGCGAGCGGCCGAAGGTGCCGAGCCAGCTGTCGCAGTGCGGCGGGGCCGGGACCGGCTGCGGCTGGTGCATCCCGTTCCTGAAGCAGATCTTCCACGCCGCCGGCGGCTCGACGGACCTGGAGCGGCTGACGCCGGCCGAGTACGAGCAACGGCGGGCCGCCTACGTCCGCGCCGGCGGCGGCACCCCGCCGCCGGGCGCAACGCCGCTGCCGCCGCCCGCTGGCTGATTCGCTACCATGACAGGGGACCGCTTCGCCCGACGGACGCCGCCATGACCCGCCGCTCCCGCGCCCGCGAAGTCGCCCTGCAACTGCTGTTCTGGCGCGACCTGAACCCGACGGCCCCGCGGCCGGCCGTCGAGCGGTTCGTCCGCGACCGCCTCCGCGACCCGGTCGTCGAGCCGTTCGCACTGGCACTGTACGACGCCGTCGCCAGTCGCAGTGAGGAGATCGACCAACTGCTCACCCGGGCGGCGGAGAACTGGCGGCTGGCGCGGATGGCGGCGGTGGACCGCAACGTGCTGCGGCTCGGTACGGCCGAGTTGCTCGCCACGGCACCCGACGCCCCGGCCGCGGTCGTCATCAACGAGGCGATTGAACTGGCCCGGCGGTACGGGTCGAAGGACTCGCCGGCGTTCGTCAACGGCGTGCTGGACAGGGTAAACCACATGCGGACGGACGACCCGACCCCGGCAGACGTCGCCGCGGCCCCGGCCGGCAGTGCGGCGGACAATCCGCCGTCCGAGACCTCCGAGCCGCAATCCTGACATGCCGGCCCGCCAGCCGTTCACCCGCCTGTGTCAGCAGCTCGCCCGGCCGGCGGCGACGGGCCGGGCTGACCTGCACCTGCACACCACGCACAGCGACGGCTCGTACACGCCGGCCGAGGTCGTGGACCTGGCCCGCCGCAGCGGTTTGGCGGCGGTCGCCATCACCGACCACGACACGACCTGCGGCGTCGCCGCGGCGCGGGCGGCGGCCGTAGAGCGGCTGGAGGTAATCGCCGGCGTCGAAGTGACGACGGAGCACGATGGCCGGGAGGTCCACCTGCTCGGCTACTTCGTCCGCCCGGACGACACGGCCCTGAGCCCCGCCCTGGCCGACCTGCGGGCGCATCGCCGTGAGCGGTTCCGGGGCATGGTCGAGCGACTTCGCGGCCGCGGCGTGTCCGTTGACGAGGAGGCACTGGCCGGGGTCGCGGCCGTGCCGGCACCGGGGCGGCGGACGCTGGCCGCGGTTCTGCACGCCACCGGGCGCGTCGGGTCGGTGCGGGAGGCGTTCGACCGGTGGCTGGCCGATGGCCGGCCGGCTGATGTGCCCAAGGCCCGGTTGGCCCTGGCGGATGCGATCGCACTGGTCCGCGGAGCCGGCGGCGTCACCAGTCTGGCCCACCCGCCGGCCGCGCTGACGCTGCCGCAGTTGGCGGCGCTACGCGACCTGGGCTTGCAAGCCGTCGAGGCGGATTACCCGGCACACCGGCCGTCGCGGGCGAAGGAGTTGCGACAGTGGGCGGCGGTGCTGGGGTTGGCCGTGACCGGCGGCAGCGACTGTCACGGCCCCGGCGAGCCACGGCGGGCGGTCGGTGCCCGCGGCGTGACGGCAGAGGAACTGGCAGCGCTGCGACAGTTATGTGGTTAGCCGCGACGCGGAGTCTGCGGAGCGGAGCGCGGGGAGACGAGCGCATGGTCTTCAAGGCGATCCTCGGCAAGATCAAACAGGGCCTGGCCCGCACCCGGCGGGTGTTCGGCGACGTGGCCGCGCTGTTCCGCCTCCGCGGCCGGGTGGATCAGCGATTCCTCGACGAACTCGAACGCCGGCTCTATCTCGCCGACGTCGGCACCGCCGCCACGGCCGACATCGTCGCCCAGGTCCGTCAGTCGTTCCAGGACAAGGAAATCACCGGCGACGTCGAGGCGTTCGTCAAGCAGAAGCTCCGTGACCAGCTCAGCGGCCCGTCACCGGGCATCACGGTCGCGCTGGCCAAGCCGACGGTCGTACTCGTCGCCGGCGTCAACGGCTCCGGCAAGACGACGTCGATCGCCAAGCTGGCAAAGCGGCTCCAGGATGAGGGCAAGAAGGTGATGGTCGCCGCGTGCGACACGTTCCGGGCCGCGGCCGTGGAGCAGTTGACGATCTGGAGCGAGCGGATCGGCTGCGACATCGTCAAGGCCCAGCAGGGTAGCGACCCCGGGGCGGTGGCCCACGACGCCTGCGAGAAGGCGAAGGCACGCGGGTTCGACGTGCTGATCGTGGACACGGCCGGCCGGCTGCACACCCAGACGCACCTGATGAAGGAGCTGGAGAAGATTCGCAAGGTCGTATCGCGGCTGATCGAGGGGGCGCCGCACGAGGTCTTATTGGTGCTGGACGCGACGACCGGGCAGAACGCGATCGCCCAGGCGGAGATGTTCTCGAAGGCGGTGCAATGCACCGGGATCGTCCTGACGAAGCTGGACGGCACGGCCAAGGGCGGGGCGATCTTCGGCATCAAGGCGAAGTTGGGGCTACCGGTGAAATACATCGGCGTCGGCGAGCAACTTGACGACCTGGAGCCGTTCGACCCGGACACGTACGTGACGGCGCTGTTCGAGTGA
>DASXAN010000063.1:0-3385 GCA_036406755.1 Gemmataceae bacterium | reverse complement strand
TCGGTGCCTGGGAGTTCTGCGCAAGCAGGATGTTTCCCGGTTTCAGGTCGCGGTGAATAACGCCCTGCTGGTGGGCGTAGTGGATGGCCCGGGCCAGCGTCTCGACCAGGGCGGCGGCGGCGGGCGGCGGCTGCGGCTGGCCGGCCGCCCGCTGGGCCACGCTGCCGCCGCCGACGTACTCCAGCGAGAAGAACGGCCGGCCGTCCGCCTCGCCGACCTCGTAGATCTGCACGATGTTCGGGTGCTGCAACCGGGCGACCGCCTCCGCCTCGGTGCGGAACCGGGCGAGCGTGTCCGGGTCGGTCAGCTCGCCGGCGTGGATCATCTTGAGCGCGACGAGGCGGTTCAGCCGCACCTGCCGCGCCTTAAACACGATCCCCATGCCGCCGCGGCCCAGCTCGCCGACGATCTCGTAGCCGGGCACGGCCGGGGTGCGGTGGGCGGCCGGCCACGGCGGGAACGGGATGTCGAACGCGGACCCGCCCTGGACCGGCCGCTCGCCGGTGGTCAGGTGCAGCTCGTGCCGCCACAGCTTGGCGGTCGGCGCGTCCGGCGGGGCCGACTGGCCGGTGTCCGGCGGCGGCGGGGCGGTGGGTAGTGGCGGCGGGCCGCTCAGGGTGACGGTGTCGGATGACAGGGCGGCGGCCAGGCGGGCGCAGGCGGCCCGGCAGCCGGGGCAGCCGCGGACGTGGTCCGCCGTGGCGGCGTGGTCGCGGGGTTCGAGCCGCCGGGCCAGGAAGCGCTCGAGCAGATCGTGGGCGGGACAGCGGCTCATGTCGGTCCCCGGAGTCGTCCGTGTCCGTCCGGTCTGGGCGCAGAACGAGCGCCCGGCTACGGCAGGCGCAGCGTTACACCACTATAGAATAGTTTTTGCGGGGGTGGAGAGCGGGGGAAAGAGATGAGAGACGCCGGTGGGAGTCGAACCCACATCAGACCGGGTTGCAGCCGGCCGCCGGACCGTCCGGGGCGACGTCGAAGGAGTATCTCGGCCTGGATTTGAACCAGGACTCGGACCTTCGGAGGGTCCGGTGCTGTCCGTTACACCACCGAGATGCGAGAGCCGACGGCGGGGGTCGCACCCGCATCGTCCGCTTTACGGGAGCGGCGCCTTGCTCGCCTCGTGCCACGTCGGCCAGTCAGTCGCAGGCCCGGGAGTTGCGCCCGGCGAGCCGAAGTTATGAGCCTCGGCCGGACACTGGTCCGCCTGCAAATCCAGGGGGATCGACCGGAGTCGAACCGGCATCGTCGCCGTCACAGGGCGGCGTGTTGGCCGTTACACCACAATCCCCGTCACAACCACACGGACGCGCCCGCGGCGGGAGAGGTTCGCTAGAATCCCGGTTAGCCGCGACGCGGAGCGGAGCGCTCGACTGAGCGCTCCGCTCCGCGTCGCGGCTAACCGGGACCGAACCTCCGCCCGCCCCACCGGGTCTGGTCATCGTGCCCGGTGCCGAGGAACGTCATGACCACCCGCCGCTTGCGCGACCGCTGGATCGGACCCGGCGGCGGGCGGGAACTGCTCGCCCTCGCCTGGCCGCTCATCCTCAGCAACAGCATCTGGACCCTGCAGATCACCCTCGACCGGGTCTTCCTCGGCCGGCACACCAGCGACGACCTGGCCGCGTCCCTGCCGGCCGTCATGCTGTTCTGGACGCTCATCAGCCTGTTCCAGCACACGGCCAACTACGCCACCACGTTCGTCGCCCAGTACCTCGGGGCCGGCCGGCCGCACCGGGTCGGGCCGGCGATCGGCCAGTCGCTCTACTTCAGCCTCGTCGCCGGGTTGGCGTTCATAGCGCTGGCCCCGTTCGCCGGACCGATCATGGCCCTCGGCCGGCACGCCGCCGACCTGCAAGTGCGCGAGGCGACCTTCCTCCGCTGCCTGTGCTTCTCCGCCCTGCCGACCCTGCTGACGGCGTCGGCCAACAGCTTCTTCACCGGCCGCGGCGACAGCCGGACGGTGCTACTCGTCAGCGCCACGGGGCTGGTCGTCAACGGCCTGCTCGACTACGCTTGGATCTTCGGCCGGTGGGGGTTCCCGGCGTGGGGCATCGCCGGGGCCGGGTGGGCGACCGTGTGCGGCGCGGGGGCGTCGGCCGCCGTCGCCCTGACGCTGATGCTGCGGCCGGCGTACCGCAAGACGTATGGCACCGGCACCTGCTGGCGGTTCGAGCCGGCCCTGTTCCGCCGGCTGATGTACTTCGGCCTGCCGAACGGCCTGATGGTCTTCCTGGACGCGCTGGCGTTCACCGGGTTCACGTTCGTCGTCGGCCTGTTCGGCAAGCCGGAGCTGGCCGCCACCAACATCACGATCACCCTGAACATCGTGGTCATCCTGCCCGTGCTCGGTATCGGACAATCGGTCGAGGTGCTGGTCGGCCGGCGGCTCGGCGAGGACCGCCCCGACGTCGCCGAGCGGACGACGTGGACCGGCTTCATGTTGGCCTGGACGGCGATGGCCGCGGTCGCGGTGGTCTACGCGACCGTGCCGGACGTGTTGCTGATCCCGTTCCGCAACCCGGCGGACCCGGGGGCGGAGGCGGCCGCCGACGTGGCCCGCGTCCTGCTGCGGTTCGTGGCCGCCTACTGCCTGTTCGACAGCGCCAACCTGATCTTCTCGTTCGCCCTGCGGGGGGCCGGCGACACGCGGTTCGTGACCCTGGCGGCGCTCGGCCCGGCGTGGCTGATCATGGTCGTGCCGACGTACCTGGCGTACCGCTACCAGTGGGGGATTTACTGGGCGTGGGCCTTCGCCAGCGCGTACATCGCGGTATTGGCGGTGATCTTCGTCGCCCGGTTCCGGTACGGCAAGTGGAAGACGATGCGGGTCATCGAGTCCGTTCCGGCCGTCGAGCCCGAGCCGGCAGAGGCCGTTGCGTAGAGCGCAAGCCGACCGCTCTCATTTCTTGCGAAATCTCCTTCCCACTGACATGCCGATTTCACATCCGGTTATAGATTGACGCCTCAACCCACGTGCTTTACTCTTGGGACTTCCCGGCGGCGGCCGCAGGGCTGCCGTTATCGCACCTGGAGACCGACCATGCGACTTTGCCCCTGCGCGCGGACGGTGGTTTGGCTGGCGGCGGTTGTCGCCCTGGCGGCGGCCCGCCCGGCCGCCGCCCAGACGTCCAACTGGACCAGCGCCGCCAGCGGCACGTGGGGCACGCCGGGCAACTGGGACGCCCAGCCCCCGGTCGGCGGCGGGGCGACCGTCGTCCTCAACTTCCCCGAAACGGGTACCATCTACACGGCCACCGACGACCTCGCCGGCCTGTTCACATTCAACGCGCTGAATTTCAGCAATACGAACGCCGTCACCGTCAACGCCGCCGCCCCCGCGACCGGCCTGGTGTCCGGCGGGACCGGCGCGGCCGTCAACTCGACC
>DASXAN010000062.1:0-1784 GCA_036406755.1 Gemmataceae bacterium | reverse complement strand
GTCTTGGTGGTCAAAACAAGAAGACCGGCTAAAGCCGGGACTCCAACCGGAAACGCCAATGACCGAATCCATCTCCAACCGCGCCCCGAAACCGGTCGGGGCGTACCCGCACGCCCGGCGGGTCGGCAACCTGCTGTTCCTCTCCGGCATCGGCCCCCGCGAGCCGGGCACCGACGCCATCCCCGGCAACGAGTACGACGCGGCCGGCAACCTCATCCGCTACGACATCGCCGCCCAATGCCGGTCCGTGTTCCGCAACGTCCGGGCGGTGCTCGAGGACGCCGGCTCGTCGTGGGACCGGATCGCGGACGTGACCGTCTTTCTGACGAACATGCGGGACGACTTCGCCACCTACAATCGGCTGTACGCCGAGCACTTCGCCGACAACCGGCCGACGCGGACGACGGTCGAGGTCAGCCGGCTGCCGACGCCGATCGCCATCGAGCTGAAGGTGATCGCGACGGTCGGCGATTCCGGCTAAACTGGAAACATGCGCACCGCCGTCCTAACGCTGTTGCTGCTCGCCGCCCCGGCCCGGGCGGGCCTGTACTACTCCGGCGAGGTGTTCGCCGATCTACCGGCCCAGTGGCGGGGGTTCCTGCCCGACCACCGCACGCTGCGGACGCTGGCCAACCCGACCAGCACCCACCCGCTCCGCGACGCCTACGCCGCCGACCGCAACCGGCTGACGAAGCTCGCCGCGACGCGGCCGCTGACCGCCGACGAGGCGGCCGACCTTGGCGCGCTGCACCTGCGGCTCGGTGCCGTCGCCGACGGCCTCGCCGTGCTGCGGGCGGCCAACGCAACGTCCCCCGACCACTTCCGCGTCGCCGCCAACCTGGGCACGGCGTGGCAGTTGAACGGCGACCTCGACCAGGCGGCGCTGGCGCTGCGGCAGGCAGTGCGGCTGGCCCCGGCGAAGCTGCGGCCGGCGGAGGAATTGCAGCTGAAACTCGTCACGTTCCGCCGCGGCCTGGCGAAGGGGGCGCAGCCGCTCGACGACCTGTTCGGCGTCCGTTACACCGGCGACGGCGGCCAGTACACCGCCGGCCGCATCGCCGACGCCGAGCGGGCCAAACTCCCGGCCGACGCCGTGGCGCTGGTGCAACAACTCGCCCTCTGGCTGCCGGGCGACGGCCGACTGGGCTGGCAGCTCGGCGAGCTGGCCAACGCCTCCGGCGACGTGCGGACGGCGGCGGCCATCCTCGACGGGTGCGTGTCCGAGTTCGCCCTCGGCGACCCGGAGTTACGGCGGCACCGCACGGTCCTGCGGGCGGCGGCCGACGCGCTGTCGAAAGACGCGGCCCAGGCTGATCACGCCCGGCACGTCGGCGGGTCGTTCCGCTCGCCGCGGCCGTTGGCCCGCCGGTACGACCCGGCCCGGCTGCCGCCGGTGCGGGCCGACGGGACCAACCCGCTGCCGTGGGCCGTCCTGACCGCGACCACGCTGGACCGCGAGTTCCGGCCGACGTTCCCCAAGCACCTGCGGGACCTGGACGGCAAGACGGTCGCGCTGACCGGGTTCCTGCAGCCGGTCGGCGACGACCCGGAGGCGGGGACGTTCATGCTGATCGAGTACCCGGTCGGGTGCTGGTACTGCGAGGTGCCGGAGCCGAACGGCGTCGTGCTGATCGAGCTGCCGTCGGGCAAGACGGCGACATTGACGAAGAGCCAGGTCAAGGTGACGGGCCGGCTGGCGCTGAACGGGACCGACCCGGAGAACTTCCTGTTCACCGTCCGCGGGGCGGCGATCGCGCCGCCGGATTGACAGTTCTCCCCTCTCC
>DASXAN010000061.1:0-6433 GCA_036406755.1 Gemmataceae bacterium | reverse complement strand
ATCCGACGCAACCGCGCTGCACAACTCGACGTTGACGGCGGCTGTCAGGAATTGTCCGCCGTCCCCGGAAACGACGAAAGCCCCGGACTACCGGGGCTTCGTTGCGCCCTGACCGCGCAAGGCAATTCCGGCCAAGATCTTCAAGTGACCCCGACGGGATTCGAACCCGTGTCGCAGCCTTGAAAGGGCTGTGTCCTAGGCCTCTAGACGACGGGGCCACTCCCGGCATGGTAGGACTTGCCTCCGACCGCCGTCAAGGCGGTGAACCCTGCCGCACCTCCCGCGCATCCAAGTCCCTAGCGTGGTACGCCCGCCGCCCCTGGCGTGCGGCGGACGGCCTGACTAAAATGACGGTCAACCGCGGGCGGGCGACCCGCCCGGCCGTGAGGAGTCAACTATGGCCAGCAAGAACGTCGTCGAGTTCACGTCCGAGAACTGGCAGGCCGAGGTGGCCCAGTCCGCCCAGCCGGTGCTGGTCGACTTCTGGGCCCCGTGGTGCGGCCCGTGCCGCCAGCTGTCCCCGACCATCGACAAGATCGCCGACCAGTTCGCCGGCAAGGTCAAGGTCGGCAAGGTGAACGTGGACGAGAACTCCGACCTGGCGATCAAGTACGACGTCACCACCATCCCCCGCGTGCTGGTGTTCAAGGGCAGCGACAAGCCGGTCCACCAGATCGTCGGCCTCACGCCCGAGTCCGAGCTGGTCAAGCTGCTCAACAACGCCCTGACCGCGTGACCGCGGTCGCCGTTCAATCATCCCCGGGCCGGGGCGGGCCGTCGCGGCGACGGCCCGCCCCGGCCCGCGGCATCTTGTGACGGCCGGCCGGGTGTGCCAGAATCGGGTGGCCTACCACGGACCGAGCGGGACCCCCATGCCCACCCCCACGCCGCGGGACCCGACGACGGCTCCGCCCACCCTGTCCGCACCGGCCGGGGGGGACGGGACGCTATCGCCGGTCGCGGCCGCCCTCACCCCGCCCGCGGTCCCCGGGTACGACGTGTTCGAGGAACTGGGCCGCGGCGGCACCGGCGTCGTCTACCGCGCCCGCCACCACCGCCTCAACCGGGTCGTCGCCCTGAAAATGATCCTGGCCGGGGGCCACGCATCGGCCGCCGACCTGGCCCGGTTCCGCACCGAGGCGGAGGCCGTCGCCCGGTTGCAGCACCCCAACGTCGTGCAGATCTACGAGGTCGGGGACGCGGCCGGGCTGCCGTACCTGTCGCTGGAGTACTGTCCCGGCGGCACCCTCGCCGAGCGGCTCGACGGCACCCCGCTGCCGCCCCGGGCCGCGGCCGGCCTGGTCGAGGCGCTGGCCCGGGCCGTCCACGCCGCCCACGAGCAGGGCGTCGTCCACCGCGACCTGAAGCCGAGCAACATCCTGCTGGCGAATTCTCAAGCACCAAATCCCAAATCCCAAACTGAGGACCGCACCGGTTGGGATTTGGGATTTGGTGCTTGGGACTTCTCACCGAAGGTGAGTGACTTCGGCCTCGCCAAGCAACTCGACAGCGACACCGGCCCGACGGCGACGAACGCCATCCTGGGCACGCCGAGCTACATGGCTCCCGAGCAGGCGGCCGGCCGCGGCAAGTACGTCGGCCCGGCCGCCGACATCTACGCCCTCGGCGCCATCCTCTACGAACTCGTCACCGGCCACCCGCCGTTCCGGGCCGCGACGCAACTCGACACCATCCTCCAGGTGGCCAACGAGGAGCCGGTCCGGCCGCGGCGGCTCCAGTCGCGGTTGCCCCGCGACCTCGAGACGATCACGCTGAAATGCCTGGAGAAAGACCCGGCCAAGCGGTACGCTACGGCCCGCGACCTGGCCGACGACCTGCACCGCTTCCTGGCCGCGGAGCCGATCCGCGCCCGGCCGGCGGGGGTGGTCGCGGCGGCCGGCAAGTGGGTCCGCCGCCACCCGGCCGCGGCCGCGCTTCTCGTCGCCGCCGCGGCCGGTGTCGTGATTACCGTCGTCGGCATGGCGGCCGTCCACGCCCGCCTCCAGCACGAGCGGGACCTGGCCCGCCAACAGGAGCAGGCAGCCGCGACCGAGCGGGATACCGCCCGCCGGCACTTGTACACGTCCCGCATCAACTGGGCCCGCCAGGCCCTCGCCGCCGGCCAACTCGAACGGGCGCGGGACCTGCTGCAAACGACCGCCCGCGACGCCGGCGACGGGGCCGCCGACCCGCGGGGGTTCGAGTGGCATTACCTGTGGCGGGCCACCCGGGCCGGGGCGTTCGCCCTGCGGGGCCACGCCGGCCCGGTCAACGGCGTCGCCTTCGCCCCCGGCGGCCGAGTGCTGGCGTCGGCCAGCTTCGACGGCACCGCGCGCCTGTGGGACCTGCCGGCCAGCACCGACCGAGCCGTGCTCACCGGCCATGCCGGCCCCGTCCTGTGCGTGGCCGTCTCCCCGGACGGCCGGACGCTGGCCACCGGCACCGACGGCACCGTCCGCCTGTGGGACGCCGACCCGCCGCGCCAGCGGGCGGTCCTCACCGGCCACGCCGGGCGGGTGACGAGCGTCGCCATCAGCCCGGACGGGGAGACGCTCGCCACCGGCGGGGCCGACGGGTCGGTCCGCCTGTGGGACCTGCCGGCCGGGCAGGAGCGGGCCAACCTGACCGGCCACCGCGGCGGCGTGCAGGCGGTAGCGTTCGCCCCGGACGGGCGGACGCTGGCCGCCGGCGGGGCCGACGGCGCCGTGCGCCTCTGGGACGCCGCCGACGGCAAGCCGGCGGCGACCATCCCGGGCCGCGGGGACGCGGTCAGCTGCCTGGCCTTCTCCCCCGACGGCAAAATGCTGGCGGCAGGTAGCCTGTGGGACAAGTCGATCCTGGTCTGGGACGCCGCGAGCCGCAACCTCAAGTACGCCATCCCCGGGGGCCGCCCGCCCGGCCACCTGGGCCGGGTACTGTGCCTGGCGTTTTCGCCGGACGGCCGGACGCTCGCTACCGGCGGCGGCGACCGGGGGGCGAAGCTGTGGGACGCCGCCACCGGGCGGTTCCGGGGCAACCTGCCGCCCCACACCGGCGGCGTCCACGCCCTGGCGTTCGCCCCGGACGGCAGCGCGTTGGCGACCGCAGGCGGGGACGACACGGTGAAGCTGTGGGACCCGGCCACGCGGCAGGTGTGGCGGGCCGGCTCGGCGGACGCGGCCGCCCGCCCGGTCCTGCGGTCCCCCGCGTCCGGGTACCGCTGGTGCGTCCGGTTCAGCCCCGACGGCCGGACGGTGTTCGCCGGCGCCGGCACGGGCGGCATCCCGGGAGTGAACGGCGCCGTCCTGGCCTGGGACGTCCGCACCGGCACCCTCCGTCCGCCGCTGGCCGACCCGGCCGGGGCCACCGTCCGCGCCGTCGCCGTTTCCCCGGACGGCCGGGAGGTCGCCGCCGGCTCCCAGGACGGCCGGACCCGCGTTTGGGACCTGGCGACCGGCCGGGTGCGGCTAACGCTGGACCCGCAGCCCAAGCCGATCAGCTGCGTGGCGTACCGGCCCGACGGGGCCGTGCTCGCCGCGGCGTGCTCGGACGGGACGGTGACGCTGTGGGACACCGCCACCGGTCAGGCGCGGGCCGTCCTCCGCGGGCACGGGCCGGGGTCGGTGTTCGTCGCCTACTCCCCCGACGGCCGGCGGCTGGCGACGGCGAGCTTCGACCAGACGACCAAAGTGTGGGACGCAGACGCCGGCCAGGAAGTGCTGACGCTCCGCGGCCACACCGGCTGGGTGACGGCCGCCGCCTTCGCCCCGGACGGTCGGACACTGGCCACGTCCGGTGGCGTCTACGACCAGACGGCCCGGCTGTGGGACCTCTCCACCGGCGAGGCCCGCGCCGTCCTTAAGGGCCACGCCGACGCCGTCAACTGCCTCGCCTTCACCCCCGACGGGCGGACGCTGGCCACCGGCGGCGAGGACTTCACCGTCCGCCTCTGGGACCCGGTGACCGGCCTGGAGTGGCTGGCCCTGACCGACTTCGCCGGCCCGGTGCTGTCGGTCGCCTTCTCCCCCGACGGCAAAACCCTGGCGGCCTGCGGCGGCCTGGTCAACGAGGTCAAGCTGTGGGAAGGCGGGGGCGGCGAACCGTGACGGCCGCCGGGCTCAACCCGCGGCCCGGTCCTGCCGATAACCGATGATGAGTCACTGTGTCGCCCCGGAGGCCGGCATGGACGCGACCCGCAGTCCCGGCAGCGACCCCGCGGCCGGGCCGCGCGGCTTGGTCGTCCAGGCCGGCCGCGGGGCCGGTGCCTGTCTCCCGCTGCGGTCGCCCGTCACCCTGCTCGGCCGGGCCGCCGGGTGCGACGTCCGGGCCGACGCCCAGCAGGTCCGCCCGCTGCACTGCCTCCTCGCCCCCGGCCCGGACGGCGTCACCGTCCGCGCCCTGCACGCCGACGCGGTGGCGGTCAACGGCCGACCGGCCACCACCGCCGTCCTCCGTGACGGGGACGTCCTCGCCGTCGGCCCGTGCCAGTACCGCCTCCGTTGGCCCGCCCCGACGGCGGTCGCCGACCCACACCTCGAAGCCCTCCGCATCCAGGCGGCCGCGGTCGTCGCCCAGCAGGCGGCGCTCACCGAGCAGGAGCTACGGCTCCGCGACCGCGAGGCGGCCCTGGCCCGGCAGGAGGAGCAACTCGCCGGCCGGCTCGAAGACCAGCGGCGGCAACTGCTGGAACTCCAGGACCAGATCACCGACGCCCGCGCCGCCCTGCGGCAGAAGCGGGCCGCCCACGCCGCCCTGGCCGAGCAACGGCAGCGGGAACTGGCCGCCGCCCGCGAGGAGGCGGCCGAATTGCAGCGGTCGGCCAAGGGTGAGCGGCAGCGGCTGCTGGACCTGCGCCGCCGGTTGATCCAGCGCGGCCGGCGGCACTGGCAGGCCCGCCGCCGCGAACACGAAGCCAGGCAAGCCGAACTACAACGGGATCGCGACCGGCTCGCCGCCGACCGGGCGGCATTCACCGAACAGGTCGAGCAGTTCCACGGCCGGGCGGAGGTGGACAAGCGGCGGCTGAAGGAGTCGTGGGACCGGTTCCAGCGGGAGCGGCAGGAGTGGCAGGACCGGCGGGCGGAGGCCGACGAGGCCGACGACGAGCAGGTCCGCGACCTGGCCCGCCGGGCCAAGGCCGCCGCCGCCGCCGAGCGACAAGTCGCCGCCGACCGGGCCCTGCTCGCCAAAGACATCGCCGACCGGCGGCTGGAGCTGGAGCAACTCGAGAGGCGGATCGTCAACGCCAGGCATCGGCTGCTGGACGTCCAGGCCGAGGCGCTGCAGCCGCAGCTGGAGCCGCCCCCCGCCGCGGCCGAGGAGCCGATCGGCACGGTGCCGACCGCTTACGTGGAGGGGCTGGAGCAGCGCGAAGCCTTGGTGCAGCGGCGGGCCGAAGTGCTGACCCGCGTCGCCGACGAGTTGGCCGACCAGCGGCTGCACCTGGCCGAGCAGGTCGAGCGGCTGTTGCGGACGCAGCAGCAGTGGCACGCCGACAGGACGGCCGCGCTGCGCGACCTGGAGACGATCGGCGCGCGGTTCGAGGCCCGGGAGCTGGACCTGGACCGCCAGGCCCGCGACCAACACGCCGCCCGGGCCGCAGTGCGGGCTGAGGCCGAGTCACTGGCCCAACTGCGGCTGCGGCTGGAGGCGGAGCGGGCCCGGGCCGAGTCCCGGGACGCGGACCGCCGGGCCGAACTCGACGCCCGGCAGGCCGAGCTGGCCGCCCGGGAGCGGGCGCTGGCGGCGCAAGAGGACGGGTGGCGGTCGCTGCTGCGGCGGTGGGGCCGGCGGCGGCGGCAGGAGATCCTGCGGCTGCGGGCCGAGCAGGACGGCTGCCGGGCGGAGCGGTCGGAATGGGCGGCCGCCCGGGCGGTGTGGCTGCGGCTGGCGGCGCGGCTGCGCGACGAGCGGCGGGCCGTGGCCGCGCGGGCGGCGGCCCAGGAGCGGCTGCGGGCGGAGACGGTCGGGGGGGCGGGCGGGCCGGCGGCGGCGAAACGGCTGGAGCGGCTGGAGCGACAGTGGTCGGCCCAGTGTGCGGTCGCCACCCGCGACCTGGACCGCCTCCAGGCGACGCTGGCGGCCGAGGCCGCCCGCCTGGATGAGCTCTCCCGCCGGGTGCGGCGGGACCAGCTGGCCGCGGAGGCGCGGGCGGCGGTGCTGGACGACCGGGCGGCGGAGATAGAGCGGGAGGAGCAGTTGGTCGTCGCCGAGCGGGCGCGGACGGCCGGGGAGCTGGACGCGGCCCGGGCGCGGCAGGACGCGGCGGAGCGGCGGGCGGCCGAGCTGCGGGACGAAGCCGACCGGGCGGCCCGGCTGCTGATCGACGCCGCCCCGGCAGCGGCGGCGGCGGCGCCGCCGAGTAGCCAGGCGGCGTGACGGCCGGCCGGTTCAGACAACGGCGCCTTGTTGCTCGTTGCGTGTGGCCACGACCGGGGCCGGGTTCGGCGGCGGA